>JACREQ010000107.1 GCA_016218155.1 Bacteroidia bacterium | reverse complement strand
ATTATAAGTATATGGCGGAGCCCCGCCAACAACTATGTTGTTTAGTTGATAAGGCTGTCCTTTGCATATTGTTGGATTTTGTGTATATAAATGTGCAACTGTATTTGTGTCTGTATAAATTTCTCCACATACCCAACCTTGAGTATTATAAAAATTAATAATCTGGGAAGTTCTTTCTTTTAATAATGAAACAGAACTTAAATTATTTCCAAAATAATCAATAGCATTTGGAAAAGCAACATCTATACAAATTACCTTGCCTGCAAGTAAGGTAAATGGGCCAACAGTGCCAATGCCTCGTCTGTCGCCGGGTGTATTGTTTTCTGTAACCTCTGACCAACCTGTTGAATAATTTGGGTCACTACTATAACAATAGTTAGTGTAAACCGAACCACCATAGCCATTTCCTCCATATGTATATGGTGAGCCGTCTTTCCAATATCCATTCAATACATTATAAAACTCTGTACAGGTTAAAGGATCGCCAAGTACCCCTCCGGAATTATTATAATAATTAAATGAATACATTGGTGAGCTGAGAAAAACAACTCCCTGGGCAGGAATTTTTGAACCATATTGCGCATCAGTTGTAAGTCCGTTATATCCATAATATAAGCTAAGAGAACTGTCACATCCTATAAAATCATTGTAAGCATCTCCAATGTCTAAATCTGAATACATTCCTAAATAAAAATCACTGTAATTATTTGATGAATAATTGTAAATTTTGTAGTTGGTAAAAACAGTATTTGCAAGCGCAGAATCAATAGAATTGTATGAATAAGATAATGCATGAACTTCAATTCCCAAAGGCAAACCTCCAGAAGCGTGAGTTCCTACGATGTCATTAAAAATGGATAATATAGCCTGGTCGCCACGTATTAAAGGATAATCGCCATTTTGTGGATCGTATATATTGTTACTGTTTATGTCCACAAAATCTACTGTAGGTGCTGGCCATTCAGAAATAGATTTCGGTATTATGTATCCTGGTTGATTATAATTTAATATATGATTATTAATTTCCGCTTTTGAAATTTTCCATATTCTGTTCCATGTACTATCATCAGCGTATATATTTGTATTTGTAAATAACGGACCTGGCCAGATGTCGGTTACTGAAGATGCATATGGCATTGCAGCTAAATGAAGTAGATTATTCTGGTCAAAACCTCCGAACCAAACAGAAGATGCATAAATTGAAGAAGCTCCTGTATTTTTTGGAACAAGAAAGCCTCCAAGTTGTGCAGGAGTATATACTGGTTGGCCAAATAAAAGACCGCATGCATTTATACCCGCAGCAATATTGTTTGTGTCAAGATAATCGAAACGATATGGTGGAATAGTCAATTTTTTAAATACAATTAATCCTGTTGAATTTCCTGCATAAATATTATTGTTCAAACCTTTTATTGAAGATAAAGCTGTCCAAATAAAACCATTGTTAGCATTAAAATGTGTAAATATTGTACCGTCATATTTTGATATTCCTATTGTATTATATCCAATCCATAAGTTATCAGTATTATCTACATCTAATGAAATTATTGAGTTACTTAATAAGCCATCAACAGTTGTGAGAGTTGTAAAGCTACTCCCATTATATTTTACTAATCCGTTTGTTGTACCTATCCAAATATTTCCTGAAGCATCACATTGTAATGCTTTTATTGAATTTGATGGGAGTCCGTTTGTTGTATTGTAGTTTGTAAATGTTGTGCCATCAAAAACAGAAATTCCGATAGTTGTTCCAACCCATAATTTCCCGGTTAAATCTACACAAAGTGCTGTGATAGCATTTCCAACCAATCCGTTTGAATAGTTATAATTTGTGAAAGTTGTTCCGTTATATTTTGAAATTCCTATTGTAGCTGTTCCTATCCATAATATTCCACCAGAGGCAGCTGTTATACATGATATATTATTAGAAGGTAAACCACTTGTGATGTTATAGTTTGTAAATCCGACTCCATTATTTTTACTTAAGCCATTCAATGTTCCAATCCAAATATTTCCAGATGCATCTGTAGTAAGTGATTTAATATTATTGCTTGGTAATCCTTGTGCTGTGCTATAATTTGTAAATGTTGTGCCATTAAATTTATTTATTCCAAATGTTGTTCCAACCCATAAATTTCCTGAATTATCGGTTGTTAGGCATTTTACATTATTACTGCTTAATCCATCAGTAGTCGTATATAATTTAAAAACCTGAGCTGTATTATTTGTAATTGAAAACAATACAAGAATAACTGGAAGTAGTAATATTTTCATATTAAAAAGCTTAAATTTTAGGTCTATAAATTTAATGTTAAATATTTATAATAAAAGCAATGATTTACCTAACAGCGTGCATTAACCTCTTAACAGCGTGCATAGTCAGTTTATCTGTAAATTATTAAAAATTATTATTTATAGCATTTTATTATTTTCCTATTCAATGGTTCGTGTTTCACTATCCACTTATGTGTATATTTTTTATGTTAAGTGTCCACGCTAAACATAAAGATTCTACTTTTTGTGGCTCGTGTACTCTGCTGCGGTTGATTATACGCGATGATTTTTGCTGCAATTTCAATTTTTCTAAATATTTTCAAAAATTCTCTAACTTTGAAGCATAACTATTTTTAAAATTATGGCTGCTTACAAACGTATACTTTTAAAATTAAGCGGAGAATCGCTGATGGGTGATAGTAATTATGGTATCGACACAAACCGTTTAAATGAATATGCCCAACAAATAATTGAAGCTTCTGAACTCGGTGTTGAGATTGGAATTGTAATTGGTGGAGGAAATATCTTCAGAGGATTACAAGGAGTAAATAAAGGCTTCGACCGTGTAAAAGGCGACCAGATGGGAATGCTTGCAACTACAATTAACAGTATTGCATTACATTCAGCAATAGAAAGCCTTGGAGGTAAAGCAAAGGTATTAACTTCTATTAGAATGGAGCCTGTTGGTGAACTTTACAGCAAAGCAAAAGCAATAGAATTAATGAAACAAGGAGTTTGTGTTATTATTGCAGGTGGTACAGGTAATCCGTTTTTTACTACCGATACTGCTTCTGCATTACGTGCAGTTGAAATTGAAGCAGATGTGTTACTTAAAGGAACCAGGGTTGATGGAGTTTATACTGCAGATCCTGAAAAAGATAAATCGGCAACCAGATATGATGAATTAACTTATGATAAGGCATATAAAGACGATTTACATGTAATGGATTTAACTGCGTTTACCTTGCTTAAGGAAAATAATATGCCGGTTTTAGTTTTTGATATGAATAAAAAAGGAAACTTAAAACGAATAATTTTGGGCGAAAAAATTGGAACATTAGTAAGAAATTAAATATTTTTACAGAACTTTTTTAAATTTATTACCATGACCGAAGAAGTACAGTTTTGCTACGATTCAGCATTAGAACAAAATGAAAAGGTGTTGAAACATCTTGAACATGAGCTTTTAAAAATTCGTGCAGGAAAAGCATCACCAATGATGCTTGACAGTATTTATGTTGATTATTATGGTGCAAGAACTGCTTTAAGCCAGGTTGCAAATATTGCTACGCCAGATCCTCGTAGTTTAGTTGTTCAGCCATGGGATAGAAATATGATTGAACCGATTGATAAAGCTATTCAGGCAGCAAATCTTGGTTTTAATCCTCAAAACAATGGAGAACTAATCAGAATAATTGTTCCGCCATTAACTGAGGAGCGTCGTAAACAGCTAGTTAAACAAGTAAAAGCAGAAGGTGAAACAGCAAAGGTTGGAATCAGAAATACCCGTCGTGATGCAAATGAGGAATTAAAGCAGCTTAAAAAAGATGGAATATCAGAAGATGAAATTAAAGAAGCCGAAGAAAAAATTCAAAAACTTACAGATAACTTCATTAAAAAAGTTGATGATGTTTTGGATTTGAAAGAGAAAGATATAATGAGTATTTAAAAATAAAAAGTCTGCCAGAAGCAGACTTTTTTGTTATAATTCTTTTGTCATTCAGAGCCCTTCCTTTGTCAGGATAAACTCCGCGAAGAACAGTTTCTAGCGAAGCTAAATCTAGTGTAGTTTACAAAGTATCTCGAACTAGATCCTTCGTTCCGTTTTACTCCACTCTGGATGACAGAAAAAAGAGTAGAATGTCATTCAGAGCGAAGCGAAGAATCTAGTGTAGGGTTTCAAAGTATTACGAACCAGATACTTCGTTACGTTGCACTACTCCGCCGCTGCGGACTGGATGACAAATCACCCAATTGTCATTCAGAGCATAGCGAAGAATCTAGTGTAATATACAAAGTATTTCGGACTAGATCCTTCGTTCCGTTACACTTCTCCGCCGCAGCAGAGTGAAGAACAGCTTATAGCGAAGGTAAATCTAGTGTAAATAAATTTTTTATATTTGACAAAAAATTAATAGTAATGAAACCAATCGGTTGTCATAATTATTTTACATATATCATAACAAACTACGATAAAACTGTTTTGTATACAGGTGTAACAAATGATATTGAAAGAAGATTATTTGAACATAAATTAGATTCAGACACTAGAAAATTAACCTTTGCTGGAAAATACAATTGTTTTTATCTTTTGTTTTACGAACACCATTCAAGTATTGAACATGCTATTGAAAGAGAAAAAGAAATTAAAGGTTGGAGTAGAAAAAAGAAAGAAATTCTGATTAATAATTTTAATTCCAAATGGGAGTTTTTAAATGATAAAATAAAAGATTGATTGTCATTCATAGCGAAGCGAAGAACAGTTTCTAGCGAAGCTAAATCTAGTGTAATATACAGTATTTCGGACCAGATCCTTCGTTACGTTATACTCCACTCTGGATGACAAAAAGAATACTGTCATTCAGAGCCCTTCCTTTGTCACGATAAACTCCGTGAAGAATAATCACAAAACTGAACAATACACCCTTGTCATTCAGAACGAAGTGAAGAACAGTTTCTAGCGAAGCTAAATCTAGTGTAAAATACAAAGTAGATCCTTCGTTCCGCTATGCTTCACTCTGGATGACAAAAAGAATACTGTCATTCAGAGCCCTTCCTTTGTCAGGATAAACTCCGCGAGGAACTTTCTCACCGAAGGTAATCATAATAAATATTACTCGGTGCAATTACAACAGATATCAATATTCTTCCTGTTGTTAAGAACATTGTTCCGAAAAGAATTTAGCTTCTGGTTTTTCCAATGTGTTTCAAAATCAAAATCTTTAATGCTCCCAATTATATAATTTGCATTCTTGTCATAACAACATGGAATAAGGTTGCCATCCCATGTGAACACAGCATTAGTCCAAAGTCTTAGGCAGCGATTTTGTATTTCTGATTTTAGAATTAAATCGCCAAAATTATTCTTAATATATCTATTGTATTTGCTTATGCTTGATAAAAAGTTACTGTTGTTATAAATCTGCATTGATTTTAATTCAAGCCTGTTTGCGCCATAATATTCTGTTAAATGTTTTACTGCATTAATTTCATGCTCGTTATATTTGTTAACAAGCATCTGAATTACAATTAAAGGGAGATTTGTTTTTTGTTTTATCTTCGATTCCGACAGAGTTTTAATACCTGTTGTGACCATTGTTAAATTGCCGCCTTTGCGATATTTGTTGTATGTTTCATTTGTTGCACCATCAACAGAAATAATTATTTTTTGAATACCTGTTTTTACAAGTTTGTCGCATGTGGCTTCATCTAAGAAATGCCCATTTGTAGAAACGCAAACAAACATTTTCTTTTTTATGGCATAACTTATCATTTCTGTAAGTTGAGTATGAATAAATGGTTCGCCCTGTAAGTACAAATTAAGGTAAAAAGTCTTTTTGTAGATCTGATCAATTATTAAATGAAAGATTTCAGTATTTATCTTACCTAAAGGGCGGGTTAGTAAATTATTGCCTGTAGGGCATTCGGCGCAATTTAAATTGCAATTTGTTGTGGGTTCTATAGAAACTGCAAATGGGTTAGCCCATATTTTAGTTTTTCTTGTAATTAAAGAAATCCAATAGCTAAAAATTAATTTGTGCAGATTCCAAAAACGAGTAAAATCTATAAGTTTAATAATTTGATATAATTCTTTTCGCTTTTGCCACATATACAAACCTACATGAATTTTATAAAATACACAAGTTCAAAAAAGCAAATAAAAAAAGAAGCTGTCCTTGCGAGACAGCTTCTTACCATTAAAAATATACTATTTGATAATTACTTCAAATAAGTCGCATTTACCATTAAGGTACTAAAGAATTATATGTGAATCCTTCATTTAATAATTCCTGAATTGAACATCTTAAAAGAGCTCTTACATACTCAGGATTATGTAAACCACAACTATAATCTTTAACAACTAAACAGAAGTTAATATATGCACCCATCTGACCTTTTGTTAAAGCAGGGAATTTTGGTAATGCATTATTTGCAGCAATCTGTGCAGCTGTCCATGTTCCTCCTGGAGCTGGATTTCTGAATTGTCCTGTTAAATTAGCTCCACTTGTATTGTAGATATTAAAACTACCATTGTAACCTGATGTTGTAGTTGCGAAATATCTTTTGTTAGTTGTATAATCAGGATCTTTTTTAAGTAATGAAACGTTACCTGATTGTAATATACGATATAATGAATCTAATTTTGCATTGATCTCAGCTTTGAAAGCTGTTAATGTTGCATTTGAATTACTCATTGGAGTACTGTGGCAACCTGCAACGTTACATCCTTTGTAGTTCATAATTTTTGAATATGAAGTACCACCAGCTGATGTATCATAATGAGCTACGTTAAATGAGTGACCACCTGTAAATTCGGTTGGTGCAGCCATATGACAACTCTGACATGAAGCATCTGTAGCATGTATAGAAGTTGCAGACATAGTTCCTGAATATCCGAACTGAACACCACCCTGACCTGAATAAATAGCACCATTTGGACCATAATGGAAAGGTGATGAAGAAGAAGGGATATATTTGTTTGGATAAGCATTACCAACTGCTGAATCATACCATACTTGTGTTGGATTTGCAGCTAAGTCATAATAATCAACAGAGAAACCATTGTTTTTGTTTGGTAATGTACCTAATGTATTAATGTTTAAATTACGTGGTTGGTGACATTTAATACAAAGATTGGATTGTGAATTTGCCTGAGTCATGTTAATTGTTTTTGGAGCCCATAAAGTTGGAGCAGTTCCACTTGATACTGTTGGGAACAATGCCATTGGAATTGGAGCAGTTGTATATAATTTCATAGAGTCAACTGCGGCACCTTTATGACATGTAAAACATGAAATTTTTCCTGGCATTGATTGCATTGCTGAAGAAGCAGCAGCACTTGCAGCATATGAATATGAAAATGTTCCTGAAGTTGCATTATAATTATAAGTTGGAACAACAGCAGCATCAACTACTGAGTGGAAACCTTCGTTTGAGTGACAAGCAGCACAGGTTGTTGAAAAACCTTCGCCAATTGCAAGTTCAGCACCCTGATCGTGGCCAGAGAATTCGATTTCATAAGCAGCATTTTCTAAAGCTTCAGCTAATGGAGATGAAGTTGTTGAATTATGATCATGGCATTGTAAGCAATTTACTGATAATACACCGGCAGGACCTTGAGGACCAACTGGACCAATAGCTCCGTCGTTACCTGCAACACCTTGTGGACCGGTAAGATTTGCTGTTGTAAATGTAGAAGCATCAGAATAAGTAATAGTAAAAGTACCGTTTCCATTATCAACAGTTGAAACTATACCATTACCTGCAGGACCAGGAGTTGAACTACCGGATGTTGCTGCATATATTGCGTAAGGAACTGATAATAATTGTTGAGTTGCAACAATAGAATAACTTGTTCCACCAGCTGGATCAGTTTCTGTTTTAATAAAATAAGGACCTGCTGACCAGTTAATTGTTGTAAAGTCGCCAGATACAAGTGTACCACCACCAATTTGAATAGTTGCTAAACCATTAATGTTAGTTGTTGGCATTTGTGTTTCTACATAAACTGCAGTACCACTAGCTGAACCTTGTAAAATGCTTACCTGCATTCCAACCGGAAGGTTTGCTAATAATGCATTACCTGCATTACGTACTACAACCTGATAACTGATAAGATTTGGAGCTTGTGCAAAAGCATTAGTGAAAATGCCATTGAATGACAATAATAACATTAATGCTAAACTAAAATTACGTACTGTTTTTTTCATTGTTTATTAGTTTTTGTTGATTTTAAAATTTTTAGATTCGTTTTCGTTGTTATATACTTTAACAAAGTATGATGCACTTGCATAATCTCTCATTAAAATATTTGTTTCGTTTGATGACATTTTTGCAGATTGTAATAATTTGCCGTTCATATCAAAAAGCTCATATCTTAAGTTATCTGCATTTGTGCCTTCAACGCTTATTACAACATAGTCACTTGTTGGATTTGGAAAAAGCGATACGTTAGCATTAAACTTTGCAGAAATTGAAACTGTAAAGATTTCATAAGGTTGTTGCATTCCCTGATTAATGTTACCAGTTGTGCCTGTAGCGGAAATGTTATTAGTTTCTCCAATGGTATAGGTTATTGAGCCACCCGATCCACTGGCTTCTCCGCCGGCAGTAACAGTGCCCTGCTGAGCGAAGATTGTTGTCCCCCATCCCAGAAGGCAACAAATCACGAAAATTGCTTTTGTCATAGATTTGATTTTAGATTAATTATTGTTAGAAGTTGGAATTAATTATTTGTCAATTACCAAAGTATGTTTTTCGTTATTCACTTTTAAAAAGTAAATTCCGTTAGAATATTTCGATAAGTCAATTGTTTTTACTGAACCATTATTCTGATTAATAGTTTCATTATAAATAATTCTTCCTGTATAATCTTCAATTGAGATTTGTTCATTTGAAAATGCTTTATTGAAAGAAATATTAATAATTCCATTAGAAGGATTTGGGAAAATACTAAATGAAGAGTTTAAAGAATTTTCATTTATACCATTATATATATAGGCTAAAGTATTTGAAGTCGATGTGCATCCATTAGCATCTGTTACTATGGTATAATAACTTCCGTTAGAAGTTGGTGAGTATGTTACTCCTGTCTGACCAGCAATTATTCCGTTTGTTTGCTCATACCATTGATTACCGGTTGTTGCAGTTGAGTTTAATGTTCCGGTTGTTTCTGTTATTGTTACAGGAGCTACTGTGTAAACACCGGTATTAAAGGTAGCTGAAGTTGCAGTTGTTGGGTTTGCACATGCTGCATTTGAAGTCATTGTACAAACAACTGCCTGACCATTTGAAAAAACTGCAGAATATGTATTATTTGTTCCAACAACGTTTCCATCTACTGTCCATGAGTAAGTTGGAGTACCACCATTTGTTGGTACAGCAGTTAAAACTACTGTAGTACCAGGACAAACAGTTGCTGCACTAGGATTAACTACTACAGAAGGAACAACTGTTGGATTAACAGTAATTAAATTTGTTTGTGTAGAAGTGTTATTTCCGCCTGCATTTGTTGCTGTTAAGGCAACTGTATAAGTTCCTGCTGTTGCATAGGTATGAGTTGGGTTTTGGCTTGTAGATGTTTGACCGTCACCAAAATTCCATGCCCATGAAGTTGGGGTATTTGTACTCTGGTCGGTAAAAGAAATATTTCCATTCTCACAAATATTTGTTGTATTAGCAGCAAAGCTAGCAACTGGAGCAGCTGCAGAAGGTTGCCAATCTAATACCATACCTGTAAAATTAGCTTCATCAGCAGGAGTTAAATGTACTGCCGATGCGCCTTTTGTAAATGCAACAGTTGTATTTGCAGTATTTGTAGTTGTACTCCATGTAAATTCTACTCTTACTTTGTAAGTTCCATCTGCAACTAATGCACCCGCAACATCTGTTGCATTCCAGGTAAAACTTAATGGTGTTCCATAACTTGATAATGAAGCTCCAGTTGTTGCATCAACTACGTTTAAAGCAGAACTTGCTTTCCACAATGGTAAGTGGTTGTGAGTGCCTGTTGCATGAGTATCAGCTCTTTTTAGCTTGGTTTTAACAAAGGTATTTGAACCATTTTCAATCCATAATACTACATAATGGTCAGTACCATAGCTACCGGAATGTGAAGTTAAATTAACTGTAAAAGTTAATGTTCCTGGTGTTTGAGCATATATACCAGAAGTTAAAAACATGCAAGAAATAAGCACTAATAATGCGCTTAAGTTTTTTAGTAAAGCTTTTTTCATAAAAAATAATGTTTAATAATTTTGATGTGTAAATTTAAAAGAAACAATAATAATGATGTCTAACACTATATAAATGAATTAAAAAATATAAAAAAGCTAAAAATCAGATAAATAGAGAGCAAAAAGCATGTATAAAAAATAAACAATATATGTAGATAGAATATATAATATGCTAAAAAACAGAAATCTAAGTATGGTGATTTGCAGATATGTGTTATTCGGCACTAGTAATAGATGTTTGAAAACATAAAATAATATGTTGATTAGCTATAAAATACAAAGTATTGAAGTTAGATAACTGTTGATTTAAGTATAATGTTATGTTTGTCAGTTATACGCAACAGACAATGTACAGAAAAGTAAAAAATATAATGAAATATATTTTTATTAATCTGATCTGAATTTCAATTAATGTATTTAAGTATATAAGTACGAAATAAAAAAAAGAGCCAATAATAAAATATTGACTCTTTAGGGATTATTAAACAGACAAACTAATTTGATTCAAGAACTTTAAAAAGCTCATCGAGTTTAGGGGTTAATATAATTTCAGTTCTACGGTTTTTTGTTCTTGCTTCAGGTGTTTTTGAAGGGTCAACAGGTAGGTACTGACTTCTTCCTGCTGCCATTAATCGTTTTGCATCAATCTTAGAATTTGAAAGTAATATTTTTACAATAGCTGTTGCACGTTTTGCACTTAAGTCCCAGTTGTCTTCAATGCCATTTGTGCCTTTAAAAGTAACATCGTCAGTATGACCTTCTATTACTATATTGATGTCGTTGTTTTTTTCTAATACAACTGCAAGGTCTTTTAATGCTTTTTGTCCTTTTGGATCAACATCCCATTTTCCTGACTGGAATAAAAGTTTTTCATCAAGTGAAACATATACCTTTCCATTTTTCTGAACTACAGTAAGTCCCTTGCCTTCATATCCCTGTAATGCATTTGATACTTTATCTTTTAATACTTTAACCATAGAATCTTTTCTGCTTAAAATACCTTCAAGTTCAATTAAACGTGCATTTTTCTTTTCAAGAGCTGAATTTTTTTCGTCGATTTGAGTGGTAAGTTCATCAAGATTAGCTTTTTTCTCGTTTAGGTCTTTCTCCATCTTTTTTAGGTCGTCTTCCTTTTTTTGCAAAATTTCCTGTAATTGTTGTAATTGAACAAGTAGCTTTTTTGCCTCATCTGAACTTTCTATATTTTTTAGTTTCAGTTTTGACATTAATTCATCATTCAACTGATTTATTTTATCGTACTGAACTATCATTTTTCTTAGTGATGTTCCAAGTGTTAAAGTATCCAGTTGTAAAGCGTCAAGTCGTTTTTGATATTTACTGGTATTAAGATCTGTTTCAGCAGATTTTTCAGTCAATTCTTTATTCAGGTTTTTTAAATAATCACGTTCTTCTTCGCATTTAGTATTTCTTGTTTTCATATCCTGATATTGACGAACAGGAACACATGAAACTGAAATTAACAGGAATAGCATAGCTCCTGTTGTAATTGGGTTTGCAAATAACTTCATAATCTGATTGATTAATAAATAATAGTCAAACCTAACTGATTTTAAGGTAGATTAAATCTGTATAATTGTAATTCTTTTAACATCTTTATGTTGAAAAACTATTAGTATATTTAATAAAGTAGATTATTGTAATCTTACATTTGTGCAATTCTAAACTTAAAAATCAAATAAAATGAAAAAATTTATTGTATTTACTTTATTACTTGCAGTTACAGGAATATTCACACAATCTTGCAAAACTGAGTCACAGTTTAAAACCGGAATGTCTGTTGCTGCAAAATGGACTGATGGGAATTATTATCTGGCTACAATTAAAACTATTACAGGCGAAACTTATGCTGTTGATTATGCCGATGGCTCGAATGGCGAAGTAAAAGTTACCGATTTAAAATTGATTACCGAGAAATCAGATTTAAAAGCAGGTGATAAAGTACAGGCTGTATGGGCAGGCGCAAAGTTCTATCCTGGTAAAATTAAAGAACTAAAAGAAAAAGGAGCTATAATAATTTGGGATGACGGAACAACTGAAAGTGAAGTGGTGTTTGGTAAAATAATGAAAATGTAACAGACAAAATAGTTTTTAAAAAGGGGCTGCAATAAATTGTAAGCCCCTTTTTTTATAAATTATATTTATTAAAAATTTCTTTTCTTACTGGACAATTGCAAATATTACTATCTCCAAATATAATATTATAATTACAATTTAATTTGTCGGTACATTCTATAAAATGAACAGAGTTGGCAATGCACTTTTGTACTTTGCAATAAAGATGTTCATTGTTTGTTAAGCATGAGAAATCTTTGTTACAATTCTTTGTCGAATTAATAATTTCTTCATTAATTTCCATAAACAATAATAATATGTAAAGATATGATGATAAATAATAAGTAATGCTTTATTGAGATGTTATTTAGCAGTTTATATATAATTATACCTTAAAGCCAATTAAAGTTACATCATCTATTTGTTCATTTGTACCTAACCAGTCAGTAAAAATTTGTTCAATTTTTATTTGTTGGTCATTCATAGATAATCTGTTATTTGTTATCAAAATTTCTTTAAGTTGTTTTGATTTAAACTTTTTGTTGTTTAATCCACCAAACTGGTCTTCAAAACCGTCACTCATTAAATATATGCTATCGCCCTTATTTAATTGAAAAGTCTGATTTGTAAACGGATCCATTCTTTCGTGAATTGCAACAGGCATTTTGTCACCCTTAAATTCAACTAAATTTATTTTGTCATTCAGAGGCGCAGCCGAAGAATCTAAAGTAGATTTTGTTGCGCAAGAAAATTGTTCTTCACATTCGTTCAGAATGACAGGAGGGATAATATATACCGGATTATTTGCACCTGCAAACTGCATTTCAAGAGTTTCAAGATTTATGGTACACAAAGCCATGTCCATTCCATCTTTTTGCTCGCCACTTTCGCCCTTTTGTTTTAATGCGTTTATAATTTCTTTTCTTAACTTCTTTAGTATTAATGCAGGTTGAACTATATATTCTTTTATAACAATATCCCTAAGAAGTGAAGTTCCAAGCATGCTCATGAAGGCTCCTGGTACTCCATGCCCTGTGCAGTCAGCAACTGTAATTATTAATTGATTTTCTATAACAGCCCACCAGTAAAAATCTCCACTTACTTTATCTTTTGGTTTAAACATAATAAAGTGTTCCGGTAAATGCTGGCTTAAAATTGCCTGATCTGCCAAAATCGATGTTTGAATTCTTTTTGCATAGTCAATACTTTGTGAGACCTGTAAATGAATTTCTTCAATATGGTCGCGTTGTGTAATTACTAAATCTCTTTGAGCCTCAATTTCGTCGCGCTGTGCTGTAATTTCTTCTTTTTGAGTATTTATTTCAACATTCGCATTTTTAAGTGCTATGTTATTTTCGGAGATTATTTTGTTAGCTTTCTTTTTTAATAAAAACATTCTGAAAACTATTGTTGAAACAACGATCAGAAAAACAAGTACACTTATGATAAACATATTAATCCATCTCTGTTTTTTCACTTCAAGAGTTTGAATGTTTTTTTCTTTCTCTAGTTTATCTATTGTTAACTGTTTAGTTTCAGATTGATATTTTGACTCCATTTCTTCAATGGTTTTATTTTTTTCTTCATTAAAAATAGAGTCTTTTGTTGATATATATATGTCTGAAAATTTTAATGCTTCTGTTGGATTTCCTGTTTCTTTGTAGGCTTTTTTCAGATAACCTGCAACGTCATTAATTCTGGTAAGCGATTTAATTTCGTTTGCGATTTTATATGATTCTAATCCATACTCGATAGCTTTTTTATAATTGCTTATTTTTTCTTGTTTTGTTTTAGAAACAGAGTCAGCAAGAATTATATATTGCAATGAAATATTACCCAAATCTAATGACTCTCCATTTTTATCGCCTATTTCTTTTACGATTTTTAGTGATTTTAAAAAATATTCAATAGACTTATTGTAATCGCCTATTAAACCATATGTTGATCCAAGGTTACTATAACTGTCGGATAATCCACTTTTGTCATCAATTTTATTTGCATGTTCTAGTGCTTTGTTATGGTTATCAATAGCCAGACTATAATAATTTAGTTTACAGTAAGAAACACCTATGCCGTTATAGCAAAGGCAGATACTTTTATTGTCTTCAGCTTTTTTTGCAAGTACTAATGCTTTTTTAAAATAATCTAATGCTTTTAAGTGATTAGATAAATGTGAGTGAAGAGCACCAATATTATAATATCCGCCCATTACTCCAAATTCATCACCTAACTCCTGATCAATTTTAAGTGATTGTTGAAAGTAATTTATAGCCAAATCAAAATTGCCTTTATTTTGATATACTAACCCCAGGTTATTTGTTGAAATTGATAAGTATTTTTTATCATTTATTTCTTTTGCAATCTCACCTGTTTTTGTGAAAAACTCAATAGCCGCATCGTAATTACTAAAAAGTAAATTTGAGTTACCTAGATTATTGTTACAGCCTGCAAGACCCTTTTTGGCTTTTAAAACTATATTTTCGTTTTTTGAACTTAATAATTTGCTATATTTTTTAATTGCTTTATTAGTAATGTTTATTGCAGTATCAGCTTCTGACTTGAAAATACAGTATGCCCATGCTTTGGATTGCAAAGAATAGGCATTATATAATTGCGATATCTCATCATTATTATTTGTTATACTTATTGCTTTATTGTAAAATATGATTGATGAATCCGGATTATATGCAAGAAATTCATTCCCAAGTTCAACAAACAATCTTGCTTTAACAGTGTCGTTAGTAGCAGATTTAATAAGCTTAAGTAAATTGTCAATATTTTTTTCCTGTCCCTTTGCTATAGTGCATAATATTAACGAAATGATGATAAAGAGTATCGTGTTTTTCATAAAAGCGGGTTATTAATTTTTTTTAAAAATACTTTTTCTATTTCTTTTACCCAAAATTGATTGCAACTTTGTAAATAAAATTATAAACAATGAAAACAGTATTAATTACCGGAGCATCAACAGGTATTGGAAAAGAGTCTGCTATTTATTTTGCAGAACGTGGATGGAATGTTGCAGCTACAATGAGAAATTTAGATTCAACAGATTTTAGTAGGTATCCAAATATTGCAAAATTCAAACTTGATGTAAATAATGAGAAAAGTATTTTGGATGCAATAAATTCTACTATTGAGAAATTTGGTGCTATTAACGCAGTGGTAAATAATGCCGGTTATGCAGCAGCAGGAGCTTTTGAATGTGCTTCTCAGGATCAGATTAAGAAACAGTTTGACGTAAATGTTTTTGGGTTGATGAATGTAACTAGGGCAATTCTTCCACATTTCAGACAAAATAAAAAAGGTACTATTATTAATTTAGCATCTGTTGCCGGACATGCCGGATTTCCAACATTTACATTATATAATTCAACCAAATTTGCTGTTGAGGGTTTTAGCGAGGCGCTTCAATATGAATTAAGGCAATTTAATATTAAAGTAAAAATTGTTGAACCCGGTCCGATAAAAACAGATTTTTATGATCGTTCTATGGATAAAATTGAAAATCCCAATATTAAGGATTATGATAATTTTATAAATCCAGCTATGAAAAAAATGAACGAAATGGGGATGAAAGGATTACCTCCAAAAGCTGTTTCAAAAAGAATATATAAAGCTGCAATGTCAACTTCTTATAAGTTAAGGTATCCTGTATCAATACAGGCTGCTGCAATGATAAGTTTAAGACATTTAATGCCTGGTTGTATTTTCAGGTCAGCGGTAAGGATGATAATGAAATAAAATTAGTTCTTTTTACTAAGATTCATAAAGTAGGTCCCTTTTTCACTGTTACCATGTTGGGTAAAATATTTTGCCATTCCGTAACAAAGTTTAGGGTTATCTGGATTTTTTTGTAAGGCTTTTTCCCACCATACTGTTGCAGCGAGTGTGTCATGTCTTAACAATGCATAATTTCCAAGATTTATATAAGGTAAATCAGTTACGCTGTCAATTGTTATTATTTTAAAATTAAGTTCGGCAGCTTTAATGGAGTCATTCATTAAATAATAAATGTTAGCCATTTCTGAGAGTGTTTGGATATGATTAGAGTCTATTGCTAAAACTTGTTTATATAAATTTATAGAATTTAAAGTGTCTCCTGTTCTTATCAAACAATTTGCAAGATTATACTTTGCTTCTAAATAATCGGGTTTTATTTTTAATGCTTTATCGAACCATACTTTTGCCGTTTGGGGATTATTGTAAAACGTAAGATAAACTAATCCAATGTTATTAATTGATGTGTAATAATCAGGATAAATTTCAAGTGATTTGTTATAATGATATATTACCTTTTCAAGGTCAGCAGAATTTATTTTATTTCCGTCAACAGCATTTACTTTTATTTCATTAAGTGTAAATGTGGCGAATGAAGTATGTGCCTTTGCAGAATTTTCAAGATTTTCAATGTCAGCTGTTAATAAAGTTTTATAGCTTTTCCATTGCGTGTTTCTGTTAATTGTTTGGATTGAGAAAATAATACAAATAATAGTAACAATCCATATGATTCTTGTTTTATTCTTTTTATATACTGGCGAAACTTCCGGGTGTTTTTGTGTATATTGTTGAATAATACCTGAAATAGCAAGAAAAAATCCCAAAGATGCAATAAACAGGAAACGCTCTGCAACGATGCCATTAACCGGAAAAGCAAAGTTGGCATATACAGAAATACTAACTAAAAACAAAAGTATTCCAAAAGAAAATAAAGGATTCTTGCGAATATTTTTTAGAGTAAAAAATGCCAAAGCAATAAAAATAGCTAATGATAAATATACAAGTGGCGACGAAAATGATGCAATGTTTACAACGTTATATCCATAGTAAAATAGAAGAGGATAGGGGAATAACATCATTTTTAAATAGTAAAGCAAAGTATAAAATCCGGTGGCAAGTTTTACTACAAAACCGTGTGTTTCGTGTAATGGATTCTCAAAATAAAATAAAAGTTTTTGTTCGTTTGGTAAAATCCAATCTGGTAATTTAATGGCTATATACCCAACTATAAATAATAGTATTGTGCTTAAAATTATTTTAAAATATTTATTTAAAAAAGTTCCGGAAATATTTTTTGAATTTGGTGCAAAATAGCATACTAATGGTGCTATTGCTGCGAAAGTTATTCCATTTTCTTTAGTTAAACATGTTGCAAAAAATACAATTAATCCCAAAGGTAACCAATACCATTTTTGAGAATTATGTAAGCTGATAAAAATATTAATTGTAGCAATTCCAAGTAATAAAACTAATAAATCTTCTCTGTTTTTTAAACTGTTAATTACTTCGGTATGTGTTGGGTGTGTAGTGTATAAAACTAGTGCAGAAAATAATATCCAAAGAGGAATTTGTGGAAAAATATTTCTTACTAGCTTGAACGCAAAAAATACACAAAAACAATATAACAAAATGTTTATTAAATGACTTAAAGCAGGTGTGTTTCCCCAAATACTTTGCTCAATTGCAAAAGTAGATCGTACAATTGGACGGTAACCAAATGTATTATCCTTTTCTGTCCAGTAATGTGTTGTAAATATTTCGGGAATTGCACTTATTCCTTTTTCAATAGTTGGATTATTATACACAACAAAGTTATCATCAAAATTGTAACCGTTCCACAATGTATTAAAATATAGAAGAAACGATATTATAAAAAGCCAGTGAGCGGCTGTTATCTTTGATAAAAATAAATTTTGTTGCTTTTTTGATTTGTTCTTGTTCATGGCAATAACTATAGTTCAAACCTACAAGAAATTTTGAAAAAAAGCAAGTGAAAATAAAATAGACTAAAAATCGAAAATTATCCCAATTGAAGGTAATACTGTACCTACTCCGGGTGATGAAATAGTTCTTAAAACGTATCTTGTAGGATCATTTGGATCGATTACTTTATTCCCATCAACATCCATATTTGTAATTCGCCCTTGTTCCTCTGATTTAAAATTGTATGCGTTTTGAATGTCGAGATAAAACTTTAAACTGCTATTCTTAAAATAAACTGTTTTATCAACTCTTACATCAAGCTGATGAAAAGGTTTAAATCTTTTACTGTTCACGTTGTTATAGTCGTAATATGGTAAACTTGTAATATCCCAGGCAGCAATTGAGGATGATTTTTGTATGTCGTATGGAGTATAAGGTAAGCCTCCTGCAAAACGCCATTTTAAAGCAGTACTCCAGTTCCTTTTTAATTTTTTATTTGCAGAAATAATAAATATGTGTCGGTTGTCCCATGATGCGGCTGAATATTTTCCATATTTATCCTGAAATTCAGCTTTTGCAAAAGTGTAAGAAATTACGACATCAATTTTCCTATTAAAATCCGATCTGAATAGTAGTTCGGCACCATATGCTTTGCCTTTATTAATAGAATTTACGGCTTCGTTGCCAACCACACCAAAATCTGTTGGACGAAATGCAATACTAATTGAATCGTTAATAGAAAATGGATAGTTTGAGTAAAACTTCATAAAACCTTCAAGTGTAACAAGTGTACCTCTGTAGGGTTGGTATTCTAATCCACCTATTATATGGTCACTTGAAATGTATTTAATGTTATTTTGTTTATTTGAATATTCACCTGAATTATTCTTATAGCCTAATGTTGTATATGCTGGAAGCTGATAGTATTTTCCAATATTTGCATTAAAACTGATTTTCTCTGATAATCTTAATGCAGCTGAGAATCTTGGTGAGAATTGGTTTAGTGGATTATGCATATTGTTGTTATATTCTGCAGCGTCAGTGCGTATTCCAAGTGAGAGAGTTAATAAATCTGAAAAATACCTTTTGCTGATTTGAGCAAATAGTCCGTATTTAAATAAATCAAGAACTGCATTATAAGAAGCAGTATCGACCATATTATTTACAAAAATCTTTTGAAATGTGTTATTGTTATATTTGGCATATTCCAGATTAATTCCGTAATTTAGTTTTAAGTTGTTAGTAAACTGCATATTGTTTTCGAGCCTGAATTTATTTTCAATTTCCTGACTAACATAATCAAGTATTTTATTAGTGGCTAGTGAATTGTCATTGTTCAAATATTTATACTGACGATTGTTAAGCATGTTTCTGCTTAAAACTAAAAGCGAATAACCATTTGCCCTATAGTGCTTATAAACACCGCCAATAGTATAACTCCATTGCTCGTATATGGGCAAATAGTTTAAAATATATCGTTGATTCTCGGTTGGGTTTTTAATTTTTAGATCAAGCTTTGACTGATCGAGTCCACCTACGCTAACAATTGTAATTTCATTTTTGTCATTAATTTTATACTTACTTTTCCATTGGTAATCGTTATATGTAGGTAAAAATGGTAAGCCAATAGCTTTAAAAAGCAGACTCAGGTAAGATCTTCTTACTGAAAAAATGAAATTAGTTTTCTTTGTTAATGGACCATCAGTAGTAAGTGCTACTTCAGAAGCACCAAGGCAGCCTCTGAACCTTAATTTTTCTAAGTTTCCGTCAATTTGTTTAAAATTAAAAATTCCGCTAAGTGCGTTTCCACGATTTGCAGGGAATGCACCGGAATAAAAATTTATTTCGCGAATAAAATCAGCATTTAATATTCCATTTGACCCGCCTGATGCACCTTGAGTTGCAAAGTGATTAATGTTAGGAAACTCTACGTCGTCGAGAAAAAATTTACTTTCATTTGAAGCACCACCACGAACAATAACATCGTTTCTTCCGGGCGCTGGTATAGCAGCAACTCCCGGAAAAGATTGAACTATTTTAGAAATATCGCGATTTACTCCGGCACTGTTTTCAATTTCAGAAATGTTTATACTTCTTAACGAAACAGGACTTTCTTCTCTTTTTTCAAATTTCTGAGCTGAAACATTTACCTCATTTAGTTCATATTTATGCTCATTTAATTGTATTTCAATATTAGCAGTTTTTCCATTTATAATCTGAATGTCATTTGTTGTTAATGATTCAAATCCTATTACAGTTACTATAAGATGAACAAATCCCGGATCTACTTCCGAAAATTCAAATTTCCCATCAAAATCACTTGAAGTTCCGATTTTTGTTCCTTCAATTGAAATATTTGCAAAAGGAATGACTTCGTTATTTTTTGAATTAAGCACTTTGCCCACAATTTTTCCATGCTGGGCAAGCAAATGAGTACTAAATAAAGTAAGCAGGATAAAATAAAAAATTTTCACTTAAATATTTTTTACAAATGTAATATGTAATATAGAATTAATCTAAATAATTTTAAAAAAATTTGATAAAAATCTGATTTTGTTTTACTCGGGATAATAATTTAGGGATAAAATGCTTTCTTTTGAATTTTATAAGTAAATATTTTTAAAAAGGCAAAATCGTACAATGTGAGCATGTTACACAATGTATGGTTTTTATTGAATATAATTTTTATGTAGAATAGTTTTTATATTAAAAATTGACAAATATCTTTGCACAATAAACCTATAAAAAAATAAAGTAATGGCATACATTATTAATTCCGATTGTACCGCTTGTGGAACTTGCATTGACGAATGTCCAGTTGGCGCTATTTCTGAAGGCGATATTTACAAAATTGACGCTGAAACATGTACCGATTGTGGTGCTTGTGCAGATGTTTGTCCAGTAGAGGCAATTCATCCAGCTTAAGCTTTTTAAGTAAAAAAGAAAAGGCTGTCTCAAATGAGACAGCCTTTTTTTTATTCAAATTCCTTTTTTATTTTTTAATGACTAATTCTCTTAGCTCATTAATTTGTTTTTGCATATCAATATTCTGAGTTCTAAGCATATCATTTTGGGTTTTCAAATCATTAATCATTGCTTGTTGTTCTTGTACCGCCTTAACAATTGGCACTGTAAACTGTGAATACCTAAGGCCCCAGAGTGGTCCGGTTTTATCTACACCACTGAAATCATATCCAATTTTATTAGCCGCTTCATCAACTTCCTGAGCAATAAAACCGGAAAACTGAATTTTTTCAATATCATATTTCCCTTTATAATTAGAAGAATCTATGATTCCCAAAATTTCGTTTTCTTTTGAAATATCATAATTATAGGAAACAGGTCTTAATAATTTTATAAAATCAAGCCCAGGAATGTTTTCATTAATGTTTTTCTTAATTCTTAAATCAGATCCAATTGTCCAGTCTACCTGAACCCAAGAAGAAGTTATAGATGAATTTCCAACTCTTACTTGATTACTTGCATTAATACTGGTGCCATATCCTAATGCAGTTGAATTAACATATGCTGTTCCACCCCAGAATGACGAAAATCCAAGAGCTGTATTATAACTTCCGGTAGTATTACTATATAAAGAAGAGTTTCCAATAGCAACATTATAATTTGTATTAGCATTAAATAGAGCTGACTTTCCGATAGCTACATTTTGCTGTGCTGTTGTATTAAAGTACATTGCCTGATATCCTTGAGCAGTATTGTCTTGTCCTAAAGTATTTGAGTACATTGCCTGATACCCGCTAGCAACGTTATAATTACCATTTGTGTTTTTATAAAGTGCCTGATACCCATTAGCAGAATTATATGCACCCATATTATTAAAATAAAGTGCCTGATACCCATTAGCAACATTGTAATCTCCGTTTACATTTGTATAAAGTGCTTCATATCCGTTAGCAACATTGTTTCTTCCTACTGTATTTGAATAAAGTGCAGAATAACCATTAGCAGTGTTTCCCCATCCGGTAGTATTTGAATAACCGGCCTGATACCCAAGAAATACATTATAATCTGCATTGTTTGTATATCCTGATTTAAAGCCAAGAAATACATTGTATTTGCCAATTAAGTTATTTAAGCCACTTTGATTTCCAATAATAACATTTTTAATTCCTGTAGTATTATTATAACCAGCACTATCACCTATAAAAATATTGCTATATCCGCTTAAATTTCTATATCCCGAACGGTAACCAATAAAATAATTTTTATACCCTGATGTGTCTGAATAACCAGCTTGATATCCGATAAATGAATTAAATTTTCCTGAAGTAATTGAGTGTCCTGCCTGATGTCCAATAAAATAATTGGTTGGGGTCATTTGCATATAACTTGCTGTTGGGCCTCCAGTAATATCTGATACTCCAAAACCTGTAAGGGTATCGCCTGTATGAATTCTAGTATTATCAGGTGTTACTCTCAAATAATTATTTGTAAAAGCTTTTGCGCTATTTCTTCCACTTACAGCAAAACCTCCACGATTAGATTGTATAGCATCGTCGTTTACAAAAACATTTACACTATCCTGATAAACTACAAAAACTGTTTGTCCTGCGTTGTTTTTTACTTCAAAAAGTGGTTCGGTTGCTAATGCAGTAACACTTCCTTGAACTACCATTCTTCCCGAAGGATTATTTAAACCAACACCAAGTCTTTCGTTAGAGTTATCCCACATAAAATTTGAATTTCCAGCAAAAACGCCAGAATTATTAAATTGAATTGTTTTATTTAGTCCGCCAGGTGTACCGGTGTTTAAATCTGTACTGCTAATTGTAAAATTAGGAGATGTTCCTGTAATAGTTGTTGCACCAGCTTGTGTTAGTGTTACAGTTTGATTAGGAGCTGTATTTGTAATTGTTGTTCCAGTAATGTTTATTCCTGCACCAGCTGTATATACAGTATTCGCATCAGTTGCAGGTGCCCAGTTTGTTCCGTTAAATTTTAAAGCCTGCCCGTTTGTTGCAGACATTGAATTAAGCTTTACTGCAGTAACACTTCCATCAGCAATTTTAGATGTTGTTACAGCATTGTTAGCAATTGTTAAAGCGCCTGCACCTGTTACTTCGCCGGTATGAGTGGCATTTGGACTAGAGTTAGTAACCGTGAATGTCGGATAAGATCCGGTAATAGTAATCCCTGTTCCATTTACCATTGTTACAGTCTGATCGGGAGATGTGTTAGCAAATGTTGTTCCTGTTAAGCTTAATCCTGATCCGGCAGTATAAGTTGTATTGTTATCGGTACTAGATATTGTAAAGTTTGGGTATGTACCTGTGATAGTTGTTGCACCAGCTTGAGTTAAAGATACATTTTGATCAGGTGCAGTGTTAGTTATAGTAGTCCCAGTAACATTTATTCCAGAGCCTGCATTATATGTAGTATTATTGTCAGTACTTGAAATTGTAAAATTCGGGTATGCTCCGCTAACTGAAGTTGAACCAGCTCCAGATAAATTTACAGTTTGATCGGGTTGAGTATTATTAATTGTAAAATTTGGATAAGTTCCGGTAACGCTTGCCCCTGTGCCAGAGTTTAAAACTACAGTTTGATCAGGAGAAGTATTTGAAATAACATTTCCTGTAATATCAATACCATTTCCTTGGGTATATGTTGATCCGGCATTACCAGCAGTTTCAGCATAAAGAGCATAAGGAACACTCAATAACTGTGTTGTTCCCATATCTAAATAACTTGTATTACCTGTCGGGTCGGCTTCAACTTTAATAAAATGATATAAACTGCCCCAGTTTATATTTGCAAATATTCCTGATGATGCGGTTCCTTCGCCAATGTTTAAAATTACAATTCCTAAACTATTGGTAATTGCTGCATGAGTTTCAACGTAAACAACGGTTCCGCTTATCGATCCTGAAATTATACTAATTTGAAAATTTACAGGTTGACTTACCATTGCCGTTCCAGATGCATCTCTAACTACTGCCTGATATTGGAATGATTGTGGTGTTTGTGAAAATGTATAATTGGCTATTATAATAGCAATTATAGTGAGAAATATTTTTTTCATAAAAATTTGTTTAATGCAATATTACAATAATTTGTTATAATAATTGCACAAATTATTGAAAATAAAACAGAAAGCAGATTTTTGCTCTTTATGAAAAAAAAGACTGATTTGGTAACAAAACAGTCTTAAGATTAATTGGCAATTTTTTTTATTTTTCTGTATCTTTAATATAAGATTTTAATTTTTCTATTTCTGCTTTAAGATTATCTATTTCTGAAATTTTTGTTTTTAATAAATTTATTTCATTATTTAATTCCTGATTTTTTGAATTTAATTCTTGCACTGCCTTAACTAATGGCACAGTAAATAAGGAATAGGATACACTATAGTTATCCTTTTCATTTGCAGGTTTGTGAACTCCGTTAAAATTATACCCTGATTCTTTTGCAGCTTGTTCTATCTCCTGAGCAATAAAACCTGTTTGTCTGATATTTGTTGATTCACTATAATCTTTTTTGCTCATAATAGATTCTCTTAAGCTATCAGTCATATCCTGCATTAAAAAGGAGTCGAATTTTCGTGTATCAAAATTGTAAACAATTGGTCGTAGCTTTGTTATAAAATCAAGTCCTTTTACATCTTCTGTAACATTATTCTTAAATCTTCCGTCTGAAGGGAAAGAATATGCAACCTGCCCTTCAATAATTTGAACTGTAACATCACCAATGCGGACCTTATTACTTAAATTAATCTGAGCATCTGCACCCAAAGCTGTAGAGTTACCTATAGGATCTGAAGTTTGAAATGCTTGGTAACCTAAAGCAGTATTATTAATGCCAAATGTTATATACTCAAGTGCTAGTGCACCAAGAGCTGTGTTGCCGTTGCCATTGTCAAGATATTGAAGGCATCCTCCACCAATAGCCGTATTATAATGAGCATCTGTATTATTCATCAGCGCTCCGTTTCCTATTGAGGTATTAATACTTCCTATTGTATTTTGCCATAAAGAATATCTTCCAATAGCAATATTAAAGTATCCAAAAGTATTATGAGAAAGTGCCTCATCTCCAATGGCAATATCTGACCAACCTGAAATATTTGAAAATAAGGAACCATTTCCAATTCCAATATTTTTGGCTCCACCGATATTGGATAAACCACTTTGGTTTCCAATAAATACATTATGATAACCTGTTGTGTTTGAAAAACCGGCACTGTCACCCATAAAAACATTACTATAACCATTTGAATTGTTATAACCAGTTCGATACCCGATAAAATAATTTTTATAACCCGAAGTATCATTAAACCCACTTTGATAACCAATAAATGAATTATATTTACCTGTTGTTAATGAGTTTCCAGCCAAATGTCCTATTAAATAATTGTTCGGAGTCATTTGCATATAACCGGTTTTATTGGTTCCATTAATATTTTCAACTCCAAATCCTTTTAATGTATCTTTTGTCCATATTTTTGAGTTATCAGGAGTTACATTTAAATATTTATTTGTAAAAGCTTTTGCGTTATTTCTTCCACTTACTGCAAACCCACCACGATTAGATTGTATGGCATCGTCATTAACAAAAACATTAACGCTATCTTCATAAACAACAAAAACCGATTGTCCTGCTTTGTTTTTTACTTCAAATAGAGGTTCTGTTGCCGGAGCTGTTGTACTTCCCTGTACTACCATTCTTCCAGTTGGATTATTTAAACCAACACCTAATCTTTCATTTGAGTTATCCCATGTAAAATTTGAGTTTCCATCAAACACTCCGGAGTTATTAAACTGAATGGTTTTATTTAAACCACCAGGAGTTCCAGTATTTAAGTCAGTACTACTAATTGTAAAATTTGGATAAGTTCCTGTGACTGTTGTTGCACCGTTTTGAGTTAATGTTATTGTTTGATCAGGTGAGCTATTTGTAACTACATTTCCGGTGATATTTATACCATTACCTGATGTATATGTTTGAACATTACCGGCTGTTTCGGCATATAAAGCATAGGGAACACTCAATAATTGTGTTGTTCCCATATCAATATAGTTTGTTCCTCCGGTTGGGTCTGCTTCAACTTTAATAAAATGTAAGTTGTTGCTCCAGTTTATTGCAGAAAATGTATTTGTTACAGGAGTTCCTAATCCTATATTAAGATTTACAATTCCAAAAGTATTTGTTATTGCAGAATGTGACTCCACATATTCAACAGTTCCGTTAACTGATCCTGAAATAATACTGATTTGAAAATTTACATTTTGCGATTGTATAACACTACCTCCTGCATCGCGTACTACAGCTTGGTATTTAAAAGACTGTGGTGATTGTGCAAATACAACAATACTTATAAAAATACTGATAATTGAAAAAATAAATTGTTTCATACTTATTATTTTATTTATAATTCAAAAGTAAAATTTAAAATCAGCTTTTTTTAAGCAGAGGCAAAATAAAAAGTAAAATAAAATATGTTTATTAGCAACAATTATAAAAAAAAGCCGGTGTTAACCGGCTTTTTTTTATTTTTTGTTTGAAATAAGTTTCTTCACTAATATTGTTTCCCCAGCCTTTATCATTAAATAACAAATTCCAGTATTATTATTTGGCACAATGTTAAATTCGTTTTTACCTTCAAGCATAAATACAGGTTTTGATTTAATTATTGTATGTCCTAATTCATCATATAATTCGTAGCTCACATTAGCTGACTTTGTTAAACTTAATTTTACATTAATATTTGTTACAAATGGATTAGGGTAAACTTCTAAACCAACTCCGTTGATTGAAATTTGTGAAACAAAACTTGCTGTATCCTTGTAAATTCCAACTATAGTATCAACCAGAAAATTCAGATTTGGTAAAGTGTCATTAGCAATTACTGTAATATTTTGATAAGTGTTAATTTGTGGAAATCCCGGAATCTGAACTATAATATGATACCCTGTATCTGGAACTAGATTGTGAAAAACATATAATCCTGTTGAATCGGTAAATACACATTGTACAGGCACATCATTAGGTTCCTGTTCAATTAATATTTCTGCACCAGGAACAGGTTCACCTGCAGCTTTTGTTCCACCTATCATTATTACTGTTCCGCTTATAGTTCCATTTCCTGTTGTTTGAGGAGTAATGCTAGCCATATTTAATGTAATATTGGTTGTATCATCACACGAAAGAACAATAGGTGTTGCATTAAGCCATTCAAAAGTATTATCGTAATAACTATTTAAAACATTAGGGAATGATAATGGATTTAATAAATTTGCTTTCACATAATAGTTGCCGGGTAATAATCCGCTAAACTGCCAAATAGAAGTAGAGTTAGTGGTTGCTGCAATAGTATCCATTTCTACAGCACCTGTGGTTGATGGTGTAAATAAAAATATTTTAGCTTCATTTGGAGGTAAGGCACCGCCTGAATAAGAAATAGATCCGCTGAGTACTGCAGGTGATGATGTTTGGTTCATAACAAAGAACAATTGATTTACGCATCCATTTGCATCTGTTACTGTAGCATCATAAAGGCCTTGCGAAAGTCCGGTTTCTGTAAAGCTTGTCATACCAGGAGTATCCCAGGTAATTGAAAAAGGAATAACACCTCCTGTTGGAGTAATATCAATGCTTCCATTATTTCCAATACAAGTTGGATCAATTTGATTATAAGTAATATCAATCAAAGGTGGTTCGATAAATGAAAAATAAGATGAATAAGTATAACAATAATTACTGTCTTTGGCAACAATGTGATATGTTACGTTAGGAAGCAGTGATGTTATGGTATCATAATGATTCCAGTAAATGCTATCTATAGAAAAATAATAAGGAGGTACACCACCACTTGCAAAAATACCAACAGAACCATCGTTAAAGCCATTGCAAGTAATATTTGTAAGATGAATACTATCTATTAAAAATATAGATGGAGATATAATGTTATAACTATTTGTATAAGTACAACCCTGGATATCTGTAACGGTTACAGAATATGTTCCAGACGGTACTTGATCTACAAAATTAGTAGTATCACCGGTACTCCATAAAAAGTCATAATACGGGTATGTCTGACTTGGGCTGCCACCTTGAATATCAAGAGAAATATAACCTGTGGAGTCTCCAAAGCAATTAAGATCTAACTGGAAAGGTATATTTGTAATTGGATTTGGTTCGGTAACAGTAAAATAATCAAAGCCATTACATCCTGCAGGAGTTGTTTCTTTATACCAGTAATTTCCCGGTGCGAGATTCTGAGGATATGGAAGTAAAGTTGTTGCGCCTGTTGACCAATAATAAGCATTGGTTGGTACTGTATGAGTAACATTTGTTACCATACCATTATTTAAACCATTACAAGAAACATTTAACCAGGATACTGTTGGATTAGGACCATCAGAAGTATTTAATTTAAATACTTCAACATTTGTACATCCCAATGAATCGGTAACAGAAAGTGTGTATAAATCTGGACCCAGACTATAAATGTTTTCGGTAGTTGCAAAATTTGGATTCGTAAAAGTACTCCATTGATATTGATAAGGGAATAAGGAAAAAGGTGTGCCACCACTAACATAAGGTTGAATAAAACCAGTATTGTTAAAACAATAGGGAGGCGTTAACATTTCATTAAAAACTATTTGAGGGGGACTGGTTATGTTAACAAATCCGCCATAAGTACAACCTATTGAATCTGTTACAATAGGATAATATTCTACTGCCATTAAGCCTGAAATATATGTAGAATCATTACCATTGTTCCAGTCATATGTATATGGTGGTATGCCCCCAACAGCATGTATCCATGCTTCACCGTCAGCCAATCCGAAACATGAAGCATTATGTACAGAATCCACCGTTAAATAAAGCATTGGTGCATCTAGTATTGTGATTGAATTAATTGCAATACAACCGAGTGAATCAGTAACTGTTACACTATAGGTTCCTGAACACAATTCAGTTAATGATTGCATGTTAACCTGATTAGACCAGTGATAGCTATACGGTGGCACACCATTGTCAGGAATGGCATTTGCCCAACCAGCACACATCATATAGCAATTAGGACCGCTTTGTTCAATAGCTACTGTACATTGTCCTTTTACAGTAAATGTATAGAACATGCTTATACTTAAAAAAAGTAAAAATCTTTTCATATAATGGTTTATTATTTTCTTTATGACTTCAAAATTAAGCAAATGGTTGTCTAAATACAAAAAAAGATGCTTCAAAAAACGATATTTTGAATACATTAATTTAGAAAGTTTAGAAAATGATTAGTTCTTTATCGATTTAGGCAGATTTGTTGACTTTTTATTTACCCCGATACCAAAAAGTGCAAAATCAAAAATTATTGGATCTTTAGGATTTATTGTTCTTAAAAGTTCTGTTAATTCTACTACTGCTTTCCAGTCGTTTTGTTTTCTTTCAAGTATTCCCATTTCTCTTGCTACATTACCCACATGAACGTCGAGTGGAATCATTAATGCTGAAGCCGGAATATTTTTCCATAAACCAAAGTCAACGCCTTTATTATCCTTTCTTACCATCCAACGCAGAAACATGTTTAATCTTTTTGCAGCAGATCCTTTTGAAATATCTGAAACGTGTTTTGCAGTTCTGGGAAGCTCCAGATATTTCATAAATATTTCTCTGAAATATAATAATGAACTTTCTATAGAATTTGATTTTTTAAATCCTTTTGAAAAAACATTTTCTAAACCTCCATGCTCTGTGTAAATATTTTGTAATGAATGGATAAATCCAAGGCAGTCATCTCCGTTATAAGTTCTGTGAACAAATTTTGTAAGAGGTAATAACTCTTTCCCCTTTGCATTTTTTACAAAATCATAAGGCGAATTATCCATTAAAACCATTAACCTTTTTGCATTTTTAATTATCGAAGTTCTGTTTCCCCAGGCTATTGTTGAAGAAAGAAAAGCAGAAATCTCAATATCTTCTTTTTTTGAAAAGCTATGAGGAATCTGTATTGGATCATTTTTAATGAAATCGGGACAATTATAGAACTCAGCTTTTTCGGTTAACTCCGAAACAATTTTTGATGATATTTTTTTCACAGAAATATTTTAACTTTATTTATGCTACAAATGTATAGTTTGATAACCAGTTTTTGAAACTTCATTTTTAAAAATTAAAGGGAAATGTGATATTTGCATAAAATAATAAACTAATGAACTTAATTACTCCCAAAGAACTAAAATCTGCAATTCTAAAAAGCTTTGGGAGAGCTGGTTTAGCAAAATTACTTGTTCAGGCAACTCAGGTTAAAAAAATTAATCGATTTTATGATCTTCATAACGAGGATAGTGCAGATGAGTTTATTGATGCTGTTATTAAAAGATTAAATCTGAAGTACGAAATTAGGGAAGATGATTTGAAAAGAATCCCATTAACCGGACCATTTATAACAGTTTCTAATCACCCTTTTGGCGGAATTGATGGAATATTACTTATTAAGATTCTTTGTAATATTCGTCCCGATTATAAGATAATGGCTAGTTATCTTTTAAAAAGACTGAAACCTGTAGAAGGATTTTTATTGCCAATAAATACTTTTGATTTACCGGATTCAAAAAGTAGAAATCTAGCTGATATTAAAAATGCATTAATTCATTTGCGTGAAGGTCATCCTTTGGGGATTTTTCCTGCCGGACGAACATCAATTTATAATCCTGAAACCAAGCAAATTGCTGATGCTGAATGGCAGTATGAAATCTCAAAATTTATAAAGAAAACAAATGTTCCAGTAATTCCAATTAATTTTTTAGGTAGAAATCGCTCAAATGTTAATGTAATGAGCGTTATACATCCATTACTTAAATCAAACAGATTGCCTCAGGAACTATTCAACAGAAAAAACAGGCTTATAAATATTAGAATTGGAAAACCCATTCCTGTTAACGAACTTGATCATTTTAGTAATATTTCTCAATTTGGTAGATTTCTAAGAGTAAAAACTTATGCTCTGGGAAGTTCTATTGATGTTAAAAAATTTTACAGATATCAGCATAAACAGCAGTCAGAAGCAGAAAAAATTGTGGATGCAATTCCAAAAGAAAAGTTAATTGAGGATATTTCAAAAATTCCTAAAGAACATTTTCTGTTTAAAGTAAATAATTATAGAGTGTTTTGTGTTCCTTCTTTTGAAATTCCCAATATTTTAAATGAACTAGGAAGATTGCGTGAAATTACTTTTAGAGAGGTTGGTGAAGGAACAAATAAAAGTATCGATATTGATGAGTTTGATTTATATTATTATCACTTATTTATATGGGATGATACTGAAGAAAAAATTGTTGGTGCATACAGGGTAGGCAAGGGGCATGATATTGTAAATCAGTATGGGAAAAAAGGGTTTTATTTACATAGCCTTTTTAAAATTGATGATAAAATGATACCTCTTTTAAGCGAATCGCTTGAATTGGGGCGTTCATTTATTTGTAAAGATTATCAGCAGAAACCAGTGCCACTTTTTCTTTTATGGAAAGGGATATTGTACTTTTTGTTAAAACATAAGGACTATAGATATTTAATCGGACCGGTAAGCATCAGTAATCAGTTCAGTAAAATGTCAAAGGCACTTATAACTGAATTTATAAAATCTAATTATTTTAATGATGAATTAGCAAAACTAATTAAACCAAGAACTCAGTTTACTGCAAATTTCCCCGAAGTTGATACAGATATTATTCTTGAAACAACTCAAAATGACCTAAATAAGTTCGATAAATTAATTGAAGAGATTGAGCCTGCAAATTTTAAATTACCAGTTCTTCTTAAGAAATATATTAAGCTAAATGCAAGAATTATTGGTTTTAATATTGACCCAAAATTTAATGACGCGCTAGATGGCTTGATTATGTTAGATTTATTTAATGTTCCACTGGAAACTATACGCTCACTTTCAAAGGAACTTGAGGATACAGATATATTGGAACGATTTAATAATAACGACCCTGAATTATTGAAAAAAATTCCCGACTTTTACCAACCAAAATAATTTTAGAATAAAAGAATGTAAATGGGAATAATGATTTTTATAAAGGGGATTATTTTAGGTTTTTCGGCCTCGTTACCTCTTGGCCCTATTGGTCTTATTTGCATTCAAAAAACACTAAATAAAGGTCGTTGGGCAGGTATGGTTTCTGGTGCAGGGGCAGCTACATCTGATACTTTTTTTGCAATTATTGCTGCTTTTGGAATAAGCTTTATTTCTGATTTTATAGAACAGCAACAATTTGTTTTAAGAATAGTTGGAAGTGCAATTCTTATTTTATTAGGACTAAGAATATTTTTAACAAATCCTGCAATACAAATCAGAAAACAAAAATTTAAAAAGAATAATCTTTTAGCCGACTTTATTTCAATATTCTTCTTAACACTGTCAAATCCTGTAACTGTATTTGTTTTTGGAGCAGTGTTTGCGAGTTCGGGTTTAATTAAAGTTCAAAATAGTTTTTTTGATTTAGTTCTTTTAGTTGTTGGAGTTTTTGTGGGTGCAATGTTTTGGTGGTTAATACTTGTAAACTTTGTTAACTTATTTCGATCAAAATTCCGGTTAAAACGATTGTGGTGGATTAATAAAATTACCGGTGCTGTAATTGTACTTTTTGGATTATTTGTGCTCGTTGCAACAATCTTCTTTAAAATTTAGTGAAATACATCCTAAAGTCACTGTTTGAGTCTGAAGTGGTGGTTAGAAGTGTGACTATGGTACTACAAATGTAAAGTACTTTGAATACTTGTTACTTCGTCAATAATTTGTCCATCGCGCATTACAAAGATTCTGTCGGATACATTTGCTAATTCTGTGTTATGTGTTACAATAACAAATGTCTGATTAAATCTTTCGCGAAGCGATAAAAGTAAACTAAAAAATTCCTGAGTATTGGCAGTGTCTAAATTGCCCGTAGGTTCATCGGCTAATACAATTTCTGGGTTATTTACCAATGCTCTTGCAATAGCAACTCTTTGGTTTTCTCCACCCGAAAGTTCTTTAGGTTTATGTTTTGCTCTGTCGTTTAAATTTAAAAACCCCAGTATTTCATGTGCTCTGTGTTCAACTTCATGTCGTGGTTTGTGTGCTATAAAACCGGGAATGCAAATATTTTCTAATGCTGTAAATTCCGGAAGAAGGTGATGAAACTGAAATACAAATCCAATGTTCTGATTTCTGAATTTAGCAAGTTGACGTTCGTTTAATTTTGAGATTTCTGTGTTGTTCATGATTACTTTGCCACTATCAGGACGGCTTAATGTGCCCAGAATTTGAAGCAAAGTTGTTTTTCCGGCACCACTGGCACCAACTATAGAAACAATTTCGCCTTTCTCAATTTTAAGGTTAATGCCTTTTAAAACCTGAAAATCGCCAAATGACTTTTTTATATCTATTGCTTCAATCATAGATTACAAAGGTATAAAAGAATTTAATTTTAAAAAGAATTTAATCTTCTAATAATAATTCTCAAAGTAATAGCGACTTACTCCCATATCCCGGAAATTAAATTGTCACAATAAATGCACTTCCCGTTTTCGATTAAATTTTCTGTAATTGTAAAATAATTTCTTTTAACTAAAGATTTATTGCAACTGTAACAATGTGTATCTTCATTATCGTTATTCATGATATTTCCTAGATATACATATTTTAACCCTTCTTGTTTTGCAATATCAACTGCTTTTAAAAGTATATCAGTATTAGTAGGAGGGAGGTTAATTAATTTAAATGTAGGATAAAATCTACTAAAATGTAATGGTACTTCTGATAAATTATTTTTAAAAAGCCATTTGCACATTTCTTTTATAGAGCCAATATTGTCAGTCCATTCAGGTATTATTAAATTTGTTATTTCTAACCAGACTCCCTTTTCTTTTAATGTTTTTATTGTTTCTAAAACTGCACTTAATTTTCCGCCTGTAAGTTTTTTGTAAATATTTTCATCAAAACATTTTAAATCAATGTTTGCTGCGTCAATAAATTGTGAAAGTTCTTCTAATGGTAATTTGTTAATATATCCGTTTGAAACCATTACTGTTCTTATTCCACTTTGTTTGGCTTGTTTTGCGGTCTCCAGCATGAATTCATAAAAAACAACTGGCTCGGAATATGTAAATGAAATAGATGTACAATTATTTTTTATTGCAAACTTTACTATTTCTGAAGGAGTAAAATTATATTTTGAAATTTCTTCCGGCTCTTTTTGTGAAATAGAAAAATTCTGACAATTAAGACAATGAAAAGTACAACCCTCTATTGCAAATGAAAATGTTTTTGATGATGGTAAAAAATGAAATAACGGTTTTTTCTCTATAGGATCAATACTTGCAGAACAGATATTTCCAAATGCTTTAGTAAATAATACGTTGTTAATATTAATTCGGGTTTTGCAAATACCATGATTTCCCGTTTTAATAAGGCATTCGTGAGGACAAAGTTTACACTTTATTCCATTTGTAACACTGTGCCAGTATAAAGCCTCTTTGTAACCTGGTTTCAAAATTTAGTTTACAAATTTATTGTCTTTCCATGTGCCGGTTTGTTTAGTTCCGTCGGTTTTAAACAATGTGCCTTGTCCGTTATATTTACCATTAGACCATTCGCCAATATATTTTCTTCCATCGGTAAATTTATAAGTTCCTATTCCTTCGTAAGTGCCGCTTTTAAATCCACCGTTATAAACATCACCGCTAACTAAAGTGTATGTTCCCTGACCTTCAAAGGTTCCCTCTTTAAATGTTCCTTCGTATTTATCTCCGGCCGACGAAACCCAAACGCCAAAACCACTACTACAATTACCGGAGATGCAACCAGATTTGGAATCACCTAAAAATTTATCGTTATCCCATTTACCAATTTGTTTTACACCGTCTTTATACAACATTGATCCTTCACCATGAAACTTACCACTTTTAAATTCGCCTATATATTTATCTCCATTTGAATATGTGTAAATTCCCTGTCCCTCAAAAACATCATTTACAAATTGTCCGGTATAAACATCACCATTAGAATATTCATATGTGCCCTGACCGTTCTTTTTGTCATTAAGCCAATCGCCTGTATATTTTGCACCTGAAACAAAATAGTTAACACCTTTCCCTGTACGATATTTATTTACCCAGTTTCCATCATATTTTTCTCCCGAATCAAAAACGAAAACTCCATAACCATTATCACAATCGCCGGAAAGGCAGCCTGTAGCCACTGTGCTCTTTGTTGTACCCTGATATTTATCGTTTAACCAATAACCGGTTTTTGTAGAACCGTCTTTATAATTATTTGTTCCAAAACCTGAACGCAAATCATCTTTCCACTCTCCAACATATTTTTCTCCTGAAATAAAATAGTTGGTTCCTTGTCCGTTTCTTTTATCGTTTTTCCAAACTCCTTCATATTTTTCACCATTTGGCCAGATATAAACTCCATAGCCATCTGAGCAATTTCCGGTAATACAACCAGACATTTTTGCATCAACGTATTCATCATCTTTCCAGGTTCCGGTTTTAGTTGATCCGTCAGCATATGTATAGGTTCCTGTTCCGTTTCTTTTATTGTTTTCCCAGTTGCCTTCAAATTTGTCGCCACCACTATAGTATAGAATTCCGTATCCATCAAATTTGTTTTCACGTGTCATTCCAACGTACTTAGAACCTGATGCCCAGTAATATGTTCCATCTCCGTCACGTAGTCCGTTTTTCCAGTAACCTGTATATTTATCTCCTGCATATTCACTGTCAGATCCCCAAACATAAGTACCGTAGCCGTTATCGCAATTTCCTACTGTGCATTCACTTTTTGACTGAGCGTTTACAATTAGTGAAATAAATAATGCTATAAAAATTAATGAAATTCTCATGTAATGTCTATTTTAAGTTTAAGGATTTGAAATATTTCTTTTTGTATTTTCTGATAGAAGAATACAAAGATTTGTTTCCGATATTTTTTTTCAAAAACTTTCTAAGTTGGCAGGTAGAATGAAATTCCTGATTTACTTTTTTTGAATAAAAACTGTAAAAAGTTAAAGTGTCTCCCGAAAGCTCAAAAGGGTAAATTATGTATTCTGTTTTATTGTTTATTTCGGGAGAGATCATAACCATATTTGCAACTTTATGTTTTCCAATTGACGAAATAAATCCTCTGTATGTTCCCATATCTTTTACATGGGCTTTGCCGGAATCGTCAATATTTAAAAACTGAACGAGATATTCTTTTTTATTAAAAGGAGCAATTGCTATCATTGGCGAGTCTACTGGTAAATTACTGTCTGCAAAGTTTTCGATTTTTACAGGTTCCCAGAAACCAATTAATGTTGTGTCAATGTAAGATTGACATGTTTTTCCAGCTGGATATGGAGAACTTAAATCATCACAAGAAATAATGAAGAAAGAAGATAAAACAATTAGTAGCAGGTAAAATGTTTTCATTAAAGCAAAGTTAAGGGTAAAATTAAAAAAACGGATTATTTTTTTTATGATTTTGAAATTTCTTCTATTTCCTTTATTATTTTTTTTGCAAGTTTATCGGCATTTTTTATTGAAGCGGATTCAGCATAAATTCTGATAATTGGTTCGGTATTAGATTTTCTAAGATGCACCCATTCGTTTTCAAAATCTATTCTTAATCCATCTACTGTTAAACAAGGTAATTTTGAATATTTCTTATGCATATCTTTGATGATCTTATCAGTATCAATGCCTTTTTTTAGTTCTATTTTGTTTTTAGAGATAAAATAATCGGGAAATGTTTTTCTTAATTCCGAACATTTTAATTTACTGATTGCAAGTTGGCTTAGAAAAAGAGCAATTCCCACCAAAGCATCACGACCATAATGTAGTTCTGGGTAAATTACGCCTCCGTTACCTTCGCCACCAATTATTGCTTTGGTATCTTTCATTTTTTTAACAACGTTCACTTCTCCAACTGCAGAAGCGGTATATTTCCCCTTGTGTTTTTCTGTTATTACTTTTAATGCTCTTGAAGAACTTAAGTTAGATACAGTATTCCCCGGAGTTTTTGAAAGTACATAATCAGAAATAGAAACTAAGGTATATTCTTCACCAAAGAAAGTCCCGTCTTCGCAAATAAATGCAAGGCGGTCAACATCAGGGTCAACAACAATTCCTAAATCTGCTTTTGACTTAACTGTTTTATTTATTGTTTCAATTAAATTCTCGGGAAGTGGCTCAGGGTTATGTGCAAAAATACCATTGGGTATATTGTTAATTTCAATAATCTTTTTTACTTTTAAAGCAGTTAGTAATTCTTTAACAGCAACAGAGCCTACCGAATTTATTCCGTCAACAAGTATAGTAAACTTTGCTCCGGCAATTGCTTTTTTATTTACCAGAGGCAATGCAAGAATTTTATCTATGTGTTTTTTGTTGTAATTATTAATTATTGTTACGGAACCTAATTTTTCAACTTCGCTATATTTAGGTGAATTGTTATCTGCATATTTTAAAACTTTTTTTCCGTCATCATCAGGAAGAAATTCTCCTTTGTTATTTAAAAGTTTTAATGCATTCCATTGTTTTGGGTTATGGCTTGCAGTAATAATAATTCCACCCGATGCTTTTTCATATATAACTGCCATTTCAACAGTAGGAGTTGATGCTAAACCTAAATCAATTACATTTATTCCACAGCCTGTAAGTGTACCTATTACAATGTTTGAAACCATAGGTCCCGAAATTCTTGCATCGCGACCAACAACAACAGTAATTGTTTTTGATTTTGACTGTTCTTTTACCCATTGTCCGTAAGCTGTTGTAAATCGTAGTATATCAAAAGGAGTAAGGTTGTCGCCTGTGGCTCCACCAATGGTTCCGCGTATTCCTGAAATTGATTTAATTAATGGCATAAGGTTTATTTTTTTCAAATTTGCATAAAAAAGGGCAACTCACAAAATGTATATTATTTTTTATCGGGCATTTTCCGTTTTCTTAAATTAAGAACATCTCCAGTTTTTACACTATCTGATGGATTAAGATTATTTTTAATCAAAAGCTTCTTGATTTTTATTCCATAAAATTGTGAAATGCTGTTTATTGTTTCGCCAGGTTTTACTATATGTGTATCTTTTCCAAATTCTGCTTTATTTCGTTTTGGCTGAATGTATAAAATCTGATTTATTCGTAAAACAGAATCGCGGGTAAGATCATTATATTTTAATAATTCCCATGTAAACATATCAAGTTCTTTTGCAATCGCATCAAAGCTATCACCTGATTTTGCAGTAATATATTTTATTCTGTTATGTAATTTTATTTCACGACCTAATGATGTTATTGCAAAGTTATCTATGTCGCCTGTTTTTCTTTTCTGTTTGGTTTGAGTGCTGTCCTTTTTGGAAGCATTGAATTTTATTCCTTTATCTATTTCGTAAAGTTTGTTGTCTTCAATTATTTTAATTAAATGCTCGGGATATTTGGGATTTGTGGCATAACCTGCTTCTTTTAATCCTTTTGCCCAACCTTTATAATCAGTTGAACTTAATTGAAACAATGCAGCGTATCTTTTAGTTTTTACCAAAAAATCACCGTGATCATCAAATGACTCTTTTGCACTCGAATATTTTCTAAAGCATTCATTTTTTGCATCATCATCTTTATATACTTTTTCACCATCCCAGGTGTGACATTTAATACCAAAATGATTATTCGCTTCGCGTGCAAGCCAGCTGTTACCGTCATCTGATTCAAGGCAGCCCTGTGCTAAAGTAATACTTGCAGGAATACCTGTTCTTTTCATTTCTCTTATTGCCCAATCACTATATGTTGAAATATATTCTGCACGGGTTATTCTTTTTTGTTGTGCTATAACAAATAACTGTGTGTTAAGGCAAAGAAGAAAAAGTATGTACTTTATTACACTATAGTTCATGTAATAAAAATACGAACTGAATTATTAAAAATGAGAAATAATAAAATAATTTATAAAGAACAGATTGTTGATATCAGAGTTTAACTATGGTAATAAAAAATTAACACTTATAGATTTCTATAAGTGTTAATTAAAAATATTCAGAATTAATTATTTAACAATACTCACAACCCCTTGTATCGGATCCATATCAGGAGATAATGTCAGGATAAAAACATATGATCCCATTGGTAATTCTTTCCCTTTCCAGGTTCCATCCCACCAGTTACTAGGATTAGCATAGTTGTCAGATTTGTAAAGCAAATTACCCCATCTGTTATATATTTCAACTTTAGCTAAAGGATAAAGATTTATATGTTTTATTTCAAATTTATCGTTTTTGCCATCTGCGTTAGGTGAGAATAAAGTCGGAATTTCTAAACAATTAAATTGATCTAAGCTTCCTACTACTACAGAGTCAATGGTTGCACAACCGGTACCGTCTGTTAAAGTTAGATAGTAAACACCAACACCGATTTGAGTAAGGTTAGCAACAGTTGCACCGTTTGACCACAATAATGCAATTGGTTGTGTTGCAGTTGTGATTGTTGCAGTCGCAGTTCCGTCTTTATAATCGTCGCATGTTGCATTTGTTGAGGCAAGTGAAAACTGAGGTATGGAATAAACTGTCACAACAACACTGTCAACAGTTGCACAATTGTCCGTGTTTGAAACTGTAACAGTATAAACGGTACTTACAGTAGGATTAATATTCTGCACTGCACCTGTACCTAAACTTTGGTTCCAGGTATAGTATAAAGGAGGTGTTCCTGTACTTGAACTTGCGTTAATAGTAATTCCTGTTCCATGACAAACAGTCGCATCATTTGATGCTATTGCAACAGGGGTTTCATGTATAACTACTACTTCACTGTCACTTGCCGAGCATGATGCTGAAGCAATAGTTTCTGTTAAATGAAGAGTACCTGTTGTGCTATTTCCCCAAGTTACAGCTACGGTTGCAGATGTTGCTGTTGCAGGAGTACCGTTTGTTATCGACCAGGTGTAAATATGGCCATTAATATTTGTAGTTGAATAGTTCATTGTATATCCCTGACAAACTGTGAGTGTTCCGGTAATTTGTGGGGTAGGTGAAGCGTTTAAGTTTACAAGAACCTGATCAGTTGCTGTACATCCGTTTGCACCTGTTACAGTTACAGTATATGTAGTTGTGCCAATTGCGGAAGGAGTAAATAAAACACCTTGCAGAATTCCATTATCCCATGTATAAGTAATTCCACCTGTTGCTGTTAATGTTACCGTTTGACCTATACAAATATTCTGATCAGTTCCGGCATTTGCAGATGGTGAAATATTTACTGTTACATCTACCTGATCGGTTGCTGTGCAGGAATTTGCATCTGTAACGGTAACTGTGTATGTTGTTATTCCAATAACACCAGGACTGAAAGGAATTCCTTGAGTTATACTATTGTCCCAATTGTATGTTGTTCCACCGGTTGCTGTAAGTGTAACTGATTGTCCGAAACAAACTGTTTGATCATTACCAGCATTTGCGATAATATTATTTACTGTAACATTAACCGAATCAATTGCAGAACATGAATTACCGTCAGTAACTGTTACATGGTAAGTTGTTATTCCAATATTTGCAGGTACAAATAAAACAGATTGCACAACTCCGTTATCCCAAACGTATGAATTACCTCCGGTTGCTGTAAGGCTTATTTGTTGCCCAATACAGGCTGTCTGAGGCAAACCGGCATCTGCGTTTGGTAGTGCATTCGCGGTTACTACAACCTGATCTGTTGAGGTACATGAGTTTGCTCCAGTAACAGTTACTGTATAAGTAGTGTTTCCAGATAAAGATGGAGTAAATGCAACACCTTGCAAAACTCCATTTGACCATGAGTATAAAACCCCTCCTGTTGCTGTTAATGTAACATTATTCCCAAGGCATATTGCCTGATCTATTCCGGCATCTGCTGTTGGGCTTGGATTTACTGTTATCTGAACCTGATCTGTAGCTGAACATGCACTTGCAACTGTTACAGTTACTGTATATGTTAATGTGCCTGAAGGAGTAAATGGCACTCCCTGAGCTACCCCATTGTCCCATTGGTATGAATCTCCACCGGTTGCTGTAAGAGTAACTGTTTGACCTGAACATATTATTTGATCTGTTCCTGCATTAGCTACAATGTTATCCATAGTAACGTGCACTGAATCTATAGCGGTGCATGAGTTTGCATCAGTTACTGTTACAGTGTAAGTTGTTGTGCCAGTTGTTGCAGGTGTAAAAGGGATTCCTTGTTGTACTCCATTATCCCAGATATATGATGTTCCTCCAGAAGCATTCAAAGTTGCCTGACCCCCGGGACATATCAATAAGTCTGTTCCTGCATCAGCAGGAGGAAGGGTATAAACTGTAACTGTTACTTGGTCAGAAGCAGTACATAAGTTAGCATCTGTAACTGTTACTGTATATGTTAAATTTCCTGTTCCTGCAGGTGTAAAAGGTACTCCTTGTGAAATACCACCTGACCAGCTGTATGATGTGCCTCCTGAAGCATTTAAAGTTATGCTATTGCCAGAACAAATTGCCTGATCTGCACCAGCATTTGCAGTTGCTGAGTTGGTTGTTATATCCATTGTTGTTGAAACAGCACATGTGCTTCCATCTGGGGTGAACGTATATGTTGCAGTGCCATTAACACTAGTGTTAATTGTGGTGGGGCTCCATGTTCCTGTAATCCCATTTGTTGAAGTTAATTGAAATGCATCTGGACTTTGTCCCAAACAATATGGACCTAATTGGGTGAATGTTGGTGTTACACTTGAATTAATAGTCACAGAAATTGTTGCAGTTGTAGCACATAATCCGGCAGTTGGAGTAAATGTATATGATGAAGTTCCGGCTGAACCGGTATTAATAGCTGCTGGAGACCATGTTCCGGTTATTCCATTTATAGAAGATGCCGGTAATGATGCTGGAGTAGCTCCAACACAATATGGTCCATATGAGTTAAATGTTGGAGTAACATTAGAATTTATATTTACTGTGATTTGTGCTCGCGGTCCTTCACAGGTTGTAGTTTGTGAAACCCAATAACTTGTTGTTCCTACTGTTGTTGTTGATGGTGTTGGGGCAGTTCCACTTCCTGTTCCCCCGGTTGCTGTTGTATACCATAGTAAGCCTGATCCTGTAGCTGATAATTGACCAGCAACAGCATTCTGACAATAATTTACTGGTGAAGTAACTGCTGGTGCAGCTGGTCCAGGGCTAACTGTAACTACCCATTGCTGATCAGCCCATAATGTGTTTGCACAGAATCCAGACGAGCCTGAAATAGGATTGATTAAACATGCGTATGTTGTTGTGGAACCTAATCCGGCAGGTGGATCATAAGTTGGTAGTACACCTACTGTAATATTTACATCATCCAGAATTAGAATAGGACCGGTTAGTGGAAAAGTGGGTCTTGTACTTGTCCAGCGAAATTGTAAATAATTTTGAGCTAAAGTGAAGTTAAAATTTCCTGACAAAGCATTACAACCAAAAATGATATCACCATTTAATCCTGTATAGTTATTGACAAGTACCCATGAACTTCCATTCCATGCTTCAAGCCTTAAGCTTGAGGTTGCACCAATCACATATGACGTTGCGCCATATCTGAATGATAAATTTGTAACAGGACTTGCATATAATGCAGTAGTTACTCTGTCATTTGTTGCATTAAATTCTGCTGCAGGTGCATTTAATCCGTAACATGAAGAATTTACACCTATTGATGTATAAGCCCATCCGGTTGGAACTGTTGGTGCAGTTAAGAAAGGTTCATAATAAACTGAATTTGATCCGCTGGCTCCCGGAATTAAATTCCAGCCAACAGGTACAGAACTTCCGGTTGGTGCAGAGGTGTTGCCATTGTATGAATACCATTGATAATTAAAAGAGCCATAATTCTGATCCGGTAAAGTTGAAAAACCAATGACAGAAGGATCACCTCCACTGCATATTGTTTGTCCGGTATTTTGTACTACTCCTGGTTCAGGATCTGGTAGTATGTGAAATCTTACTTTTGTACAACCAATATTGTTGTTACATCCTCTTGTAAAAACATTATACTCAATATATGGATCTTCGCCGGGGCATAATGCATTGCTCATTATAGCAGCTAATAATGCGGTTAAAGTAATTGCAGGAGTTTGAGAAGTAACATCGCAACTGCCCGAAAATAAATCAGAATTTGGCAAAGCGTTTTCGCAGGTAAGTGCATCTAACACACCACAAATTATTATTGGGTTTGTCCAGTTTAATGAAGAACCTGATGATAAATAGTAGTTCTGCGGAGTTAAAGTCCCTATTCCTACTTCATCTCTGCAAACTGCATAAGTGTTATAATATAATGGACGACCTAAAGCATCTGTTCCATCTGCCACATGCGACTCAAGAAAACCAATTCCTGATAATAAAATTTCGGTAGGTTGAACATCTCCATATGAAGTAGAGAAAGAATAAATTGTAAATGAAGTTCCAACACCAATTGCATTTCTTGGAACAATTTTCCAATAGTAAGTTGTGTTTATTGTTAGAGGGCCAGGATTGTAATATGTCTCAGGGCTATTACTAACAACTAATGGCGGATTTGCTGCGGTACCAAAATATATGTCGAACCCTGTAGGATTATCATTTCCTTCTTTCCATGAAAGAATAGTATTTAAGCATTGGTTTGTTGCTCCGTTTGCAGGAAAGTTATTTGTAACTGATGATGGTAAACTTACAGCAGCTGGTGGTGCTGTTCTTGTAAATGTAATTCTTGAGTTTGCAGCGGGTAAGGTTGTTAAATTATTTGAAGCGTTATTATTAAACGTAGAAGTATTTGCACTTTGTTGTGTTATTAATTGATTTATTGTAGGGGTTGAGCTGATTGAATTTGAATTTAGTCCGGAGGTGTAAGTTTCATCTACTGAACATGACCCACTTCCACATGAATAAGTAGTTTGAGTCATTGTTGGACCATAAACAAATTCAATATTCCCACTTGTTTCATATAATTTAATCTGAAAATTTAGACTTCCGGGAGTTTCAGTACATGAATTATCATTGCATGCAATATAATTATACATATTAGTCCATTGAACCGTAAAAATTCTATTAGGCGCAGATCCCGTAGTAGAATAATATATACTGGAATTTAATGCACCTGCATTAGCACATACAAGATCGTTATAAAAGGCTGCAACAGCTTGACTTGAGCCTAATGTTCCGGTATAAGTAAAATTTGAATTATCCCAGGCATATGGTTCTGGTGTTCCGCAAGCTGGTATATCTGCTCCATCTGCATTTGTTGCAGTATTAAAAGTTAAAAAACCATTTAAACTAATTAATACCGAAGTATGCGATCCTCCATCGTAAGGAAAGCTAAATGGAATTGTAATTGCGGTACTCAGGTTGTTATCTATGTCACCACCATTCTTCCATGTAGTAACTGCAGTTCCTGTTCCAGAAATACTTGTGTAAGTAATTCCTGTAGTTCTTGTAACACTATAGGTGTCTAAACCAATCTGGCCAAATGTTGATATTGAAATTAACAACATTAAACTTAATAAAAATAAAATGGGTCTCATTATTAGTTGTTTGTTTTGTAAAAGGTTTCTGATGATTATAATTTTGTTAACTTTCTTATAATAAGGATGTTTTTATTGTTTGCAAAAATCTGTTTTTTAATAATTATTTTTTAGAGGGCTGCCCCTCTGTTATTTTTTATTTTTTAAATTTTTTAGAAAAAAATGATAAATCTGTTTAGCTCACCAAATTTATAAAATAACAGTTTACTAGGCAATTAAAGTTTAAAAAATTTACTAAATCGAAACAGTATGAATGTTTCTAAACTGTTTAGAAATTAAAAGATTTTTAAGTTAACCTGTTAAGATTTGTTTTTAAGCATATTTCAGGAAGCTAAATCCTTAAAATGGGATTAAACAGCTATCTGTTAAATTCAAGAGCCTTTCCTTTTATTTGCTCATTAAAGTTGCCACTATTATATACCGGTATCCCGTTAACAAAAGTTGTAATTATTTTTGAGTTAAATGTAGTTCCCTCAAAAGGTGACCATTTACATTTGTATAATATGTTATCAGTTTCAACTTTCCATGAATTATTTAAATCAACCAAAACTAAGTCTGCCCAATAATCAGGACGAATATAACCTCTGTTTTTAATATTAAAAAGTTCGGCAGGAGCATGGCACATTTTATCTATTATTTTTTCAAGAGAAAACACTCCGTTTTTATTCATTTCTAACATTGTTAAAAGTGAATGTTGAACTAATGGTCCACCAGATGGGGCCTGAAAATAATTTGCCGATTTTTCTTCAAAAGTATGAGGTGCATGATCTGTTGCAACAATATCCAGAATATTATTATTTAATGCTTCTCTTAATTTATCTCTGTCGTTTCTGGTTTTAATTGCAGGGTTCCATTTTATTTTGTTACCATATTTTTCATAATCTTCATCCGTAAACCAAAGATGGTGAACACAAACTTCAGAGGTAATATTTTTTTCTTTTATAGGCTTATTTGATAGTAATCCCAATTCCTTAGCGGTTGACAAATGAAGTAAATGTAATCTTGTGTCATATTTTAATGCTAAATCAACAGCTTTTTTTGATGAGGTGTAACAAGCTTCCTCTGATCTAATAAGGGGGTGATATTTTACTGAAATATTTTCTCCTAATGTCTTTAAATAGTGTGAAGCATTTGCACGAATTATACTTTCTTCTTCGCAATGAACAGCAATAAGTAATTTAGATTTTTTAAAGAGTTCTGAAAGTGTGCTTTCGTCATCTACCAGCATGTTTCCGGTTGAGGATCCCATAAAAACTTTTATACCACATATTGCATTTTTATCAGCAGATAACAATATGTCTAAATTTTCATTTGAAGCACCTAAGTAAAATGAATAATTTGCTAATGATTTTTCTGCGGCAATATCAAATTTTTCCTGCAAAAGCTCATGCGTAAGTGCAGGTGGTCGGGTATTAGGCATTTCCATAAAAGATGTAATGCCACCTGCTACAGCTGCTTTGGCTTCGGTGTAAATATCTGCTTTGTAAGTTAAGCCTGGTTCGCGAAAGTGTACCTGATCGTCAATAACGCCAGGAAATAGGTGTAATCCCTCAGCATTAATAATAGTAAAATTTTCAGATGAAATATTTGCAATAATGTTTTCGGAAACCTCTTTAATTTTTCCATCAGAAATTAATACGTTACCAATGAAAGTTTTATTTTCGTTTACAATTGTAGCACCTTTAATGTAATATTTTTGCATAATATTAATTTCCAAGTATCAAGTCCAAAATTTCAAATTCCAAAAGACTTAGGGCTTGAAATTTTCATCTTTAAATTATTGATTTTAATAAAACACTAAATGGCTTGCTTATAGTTCCTAAAAAGACTTTTCCATTTCATTTTTATAACTCCCCATACTGCTTCGCTGAAAATACCTCCACTCATTTTAGATGTGCCTTGTTTACGGTCGGTAAAAACAATAGGAACTTCAACAATATTAAAACCCATTTTCCAGGTAGTGAATTTCATCTCTATCTGAAATCCATACCCTTTCATTTTTATTTTATCAAATGGTATGGCTTCTAATACTTTTCTATAATAGCAAACAAATCCGGCAGTGGTATCACGAATATCCATTCCTGTAATAAAACGAACATATGCAGAAGCATAATAAGACATTATAACTCTTCCAATTGGCCAGTTAACAACGTTTACGCCTGATTTATATCTTGAACCAATTGATAATGATGGTTTTTCAATATTGCATGCGTTATATAAATTTATAAGGTCGTCAGGATTATGAGAGAAGTCGGCATCCATTTCGAAAATAAAATCGAATTGACGTTCAAGACACCATTTAAAACCTGCAATATATGCAGTTCCAAGACCAAGCTTACCTTTTCTTTCAACTAAATGGAGGCTTTTGGGAAATTCTTTTTGTAAATCTTTTACAATTAAAGCAGTTCCGTCGGGTGAGCCATCGTCAATAATTAAAATGTCAAATGATTTTGTTAAAGAGAAAACCTTACGAATAATCTTTTCAATGTTTTCTTTTTCGTTATAAGTTGGTATAATTACAATTGAATCTGACATTTATTCTTTTTTCGATTTACTTATTTATGCAAATATAATTTTAATTTTTTTGTATTTGAAACTCAATGTGGTTAAAAAGTAATAAATTAAAAAAATTAAATATAAAATATCATAACGTAAGTTTAACTATTCTATTATTTTTGCAACCGATATGCAATATTTATCATATCCTTATAATGAAAATAATAATTGCAATTGACGATACTGATAATTTAGAAAGTCGTGGTACAGGGTTCAGAGCCCGTGAACTGGGTCTTTTATTAGCTAAAGCTGGTTTGGTTGATTTAATTTCTGTTACCCGTCATCAATTGTTGTTTGATAGAAGAATACCATATACATCTCATAATAGCTCAGCCAGTTTATTATGTGAACTAAAATCGTCTTTGCAAGATGTAATTGCGTTTTCAAAAGAGTATTTAATTAAAGAAGCGGCAGATGGTTCGGATGCCGGTCTTTGTATTGCAATTTATGAAAAAGTAAATCAGGAAATTATAAATTGGGGACATAAGGCTAAAATTGAAATTCTTACAAAAGAGAAAGCTCATGAGCTTGCAATTAGAAATGAGATATATCTGGAAGGATTTACGGGTGAGAAAATTGGAGTTATTGGTTCGTTGGCTGCTGTAGGCTTAAGAAAGGAAGGAAGCGACGGACGCTTACTTTGGATGAAAAATATGAGGGAAACAACGGGTATCTTTAAAATTTCTGATTATAAAGCATTAATTGGACTAGAAAATATTTCAGACAAAGATGGTATCTTTGTTTCCGAAAATGAAAATATATTGGTAACAGAATGGTGTAGACCAATTCATAAAAATAATGAGATTACTCTAATAGTTGAGAAAGAACAAAATAGTAGTGAATATGAATGGAAATGTGCTTCAAAGGAATATATCAAAAGTATTTCCCAATAAAATAGCTGCAACATCTGTAGAAATACTTTTCTTGTTTTTAATGGGAGTTCTTGCAATGCTTATTCATGCAAAACTTAGAATACCAATGCACCTGCCAGGCAAGAACGGATTATTGTTTATGATGATAGTTGTTTCCTCTTGTGCTGCTTCAAGATTTAGCTTCGGAGCCAGTCTAACCTGCTTTGGTTCTGCTTCTTTATTAATGTTTGCCAACTTAGGATTTGATGATCCTTTTATGCCAATAGTTTACATATTATTAGGTGTATTTATGGATTTGATTTTTGGTATTTCAAAATTATTTAAGTCAAATGTGTTTATTGTTGCTATTGCTTCAGGTTTTTGTTGGATGTTAATTCCATTAATTCGTTCAGGCATCTCTTTAATTACAGGTTTTCCATACCAATCACTTTTAGGTGGTGTTGCATATCCTTTATTTACACATTTTATTTTTGGTTTGTTGGGTGGATTAATTGGCGCCGGATTAGTATATTTTGCTAATAAAACTCAGAACTAATTTCTTAATGTTAAAACCAAATTTGAAAAAACTTATAAATATATTTTGCGATATGCATTTAATTCCATATCGAATAATGTGTTTATTATTGTTATTTGTTATACCATTTTATTCATGTAAAAAGAAATCTGAAAATCCTCCTGTAATATCTTTTATTAATGAAGCAGGTTATACTTTTGCAGATAGAATAGTTGCCGTAGGTTTACCAATAAAAATAGGAATTAGTGGTTTAAGTGAAGATGCACCCATTACAAATCTGTCAATAACTTTAACTACAGAAAACGGAACAGAAATAGCATTGGATTCGGGATTATATACTAATGATCTGCACTTTGTTAAAAATATTTCATATGGAGCATCTGCATGGGAAAAGTGGACTTTTACAATAATGGATAAAAATAGGAAGAAGGCCAGTTTAACTATAACTCTAACTAAGGATCCAAATTCTGTTTTCGGGCAAATAAATTATTACCCATCAATAATATTGGGTTGTCAGGATAAAATTTCAATCGGCAGTTTTTTGAATCCTGAAAACGGGTCAATATATTTTTCTGATTCTACTGATGCTATTCAAAACAGTATATATATTATAACTTATTATGCTTCATTAAATGTTCCTCCTACCGACTTTACTTTTGGCTCTCCAAGTGATAACGATGTTACTACATATTATCCGAATATTAGTAACTGGACTTTGCCAAGAAATGAAATAAGATATAAATTCGATTCACTTACTGTTTCTCCACAGGAGTTTGATATGGCATATAATGACAGTTTAATTATTTCAAATTACACAAGTGCAACTGTAGGTAAAAGAAAGTTTAAATCGGCAAGACCCGGTTATGTTATCCCGTTTCAGGTTTCAATTGGTGCAATGGCAGGTAAACGAGGTTTGATTAAAATAATTTCAATTAACGGGCAGGAAAGCGGACAAATAGAATTTGCAATGAAGATTCAAAAATAAATGAGGTATTTTATTTTCACCATATTATTTGTTATGGCAGCTGTTATTTCAGGATTAGCTCAGGGTAGCTTGTCGGGAAGTATATCAGATAGTAAAACCCGACAACCTCTAACAAATGCTAATTTATGGATTAAAGAGATAAAAGCAGGAACAAGTAGTGATGACGAAGGCAAGTTTAATTTTAAGAATATCTCTGAAGGAAAATATAGTATTCAGGTTACTTTTATAGGATATGCAGATACAATAATTTTAACACAGATTTTAAATAACAAAGTAACAAATATTGAAATAAGTCTTAATCAATATAGTGCCGAAATGCCAGCTGTTGTTGTTACAGCAACAAAAAACGAAAGAAATATTAAAGATATTCCAAATAGAATTGAAGTCATAAATCAGAAAAAAATTGAGGTTTTTGCAGGAAATACAGTTGATGATTATTTACGATCTTTTACCGGAGTTAATGTTGACAGGTTTTCTGGAATTTATTCAAAAAGTGCAAGTATTACACTTCGTGGTTTAAATTCTGCTCAGCGTACTTTAATTTTAATTGATGGAATTCCAATGAATAAAACAGATGGAGGTTCGATAAACTGGAATAGAATAGATCCTGAAAATGTTGAGAAAATAGAAGTAATTAAAGGACCTGTTTCAGCTCTTTATGGTAGTAACGGAATGTCTGGTGTGGTTAATATTATAACAAAGGAACCTTCAAAATTAAATGGCGGAGATGTTTCTGTTTCTTACGGTACTTACAATACAGTAGGAACACGTGCACGTTACAATTTTTCAAAAATAAAGGAAAATAAAGGTTTTTTTGGCGGTGTAAGTGCTTTTTACCGACAAGGTGACGGATATATTCTTTACCCCGACAGTACAAGAGATTCAACAGATATTAAAACTTATTTAAGAGAAGGAGTTATTCAGGGAAGGTTAGGTTATCAGTTTAATTCTAATTCAAAAATTGTAGCTGAATATGGCTATTTTGACGACAAAAGAGGAGATGGGATTAAGATTTATGATAGTGATGGCGGTTACAGTAAATTCTCCACTCATTTTGCAAAACTTGCGTACTACAGTCAATTAGGGAAATATAAAGTTAATGTATATTGTTATCTTCAAAGAGAAAATTTTCATCAGCAGAAAGAAAGCTTAAAAACTGATAAGCTTCCACCATTTGCAATAACACAATATGTTTTATATGGTACTTTTTCCCATAGAAATGATAACGGAATTCAATTGAATATTTCCAGACCAATAACAAAACATCAATATTTTACAGGAGGGGTTGAGGTTAAATCGGGAAGTGTTGATGCGTCTGACATATATTATACATCAACAGATATAGTTTCTAATCTTGGAAATATGAATTTTTACGCTTTGTTTTTACAGGACGAAGCAAGTTTTTTTAATGAACATTTAAAAATTATTGCAGGAATAAGAACTGATTTTGTAAAATTTTATCATGGTCAGTTTTTAATGGAAGAGCCAACTGCAACAACATCAGTTTTGGCTTCTACTGTAGGCGATTTACCAGAAGATTCATGGAATTCGGTTAGTCCAAAATTATCTGTTCAATATAGAATTTCTGAAAAAATCAGAGTGTATGTTTCTGCAGGAAAAGGTTTCCGACCACCAATGCTCGATGATTTATGCCGTAATGGAAATATATCCAAAGGGTTAAAACTTGCAAATCCATATTTAAATCCCGAGAAAATTAATAGTTATGAATTAGGCGGGTCGTGGCAAATTTCTAAAAATTTTAATATTGAACCAACTGTATTTTATTCGCTGGGAACCGATTTTCAGTACTTTGTTGGAACCGGTGATAGTATTTTTGCTGGAACAAAAATGAAACCGATTCTTAAACGTCAGAATATTGGAGAAGCAGAAATTTATGGAGCTGAACTTGCTTTTAACTGGGATATAACAAAGAACATTTTATTTGAAGCAAATGGCTCATATTATCATTCAATTATAAAAGAGTTTAATGTTACAGGATATGTAGTAAATGATTTAACAGGTAAAGAATTAATGGAGGTAGCTCCATATCAGGCAAATGCTTCGCTTTGGTGGAAAAATAAATATTTTAATTTTGCAATGGGATATCATTATAAAGCTCCTCAGTGGACAGATGATGAAAATACAGTGCAGGCAAGCTCATATTCATTGTTTGATGTTAAAATTAGTAGAACTTTTAAAGAAAAATATAAATTGTCGCTATCGGTTGATAATTTATTAAATGATAGCTTTCTCGACGAAAAAGGAGTTCTTGGAATAGGAAGATTTATTATGCTTGAAATGATTTTTAAATTCAAGTAAAGTTTATTTTTAAATCTCGGAATTAATTCTTTATTAAAGAATTAATAAATCAATTATAAATCATTTTTTTTAATAATAAATGCTATTATATTTGCGATATGCATATTTATGCATGACGAAAGTTTTCAATGTATAACTAAATAAAAATGAGTATGAAAAGAATTTTTACAAAAGTGTTAATTTTATGTTTGCCACTATGGGCAACAAACTTATTTGCTCAGGATACCATTGTTGGTTGGACTTTTCCAAGTGGTTCAGCAGATTCTATTGTAGATTTTAGCGCTGGAACAATAAATACAACTCGCTATATTAGTGCACAATATGGCACCTATGGTTTGCCTTCTTATCACTCCATTACAACTTATTACACCAATGGTTCATTAGGAGCACCTGATAGTGCAGCAACATCAACAGGATGGAACAATGGTGTTGATTCATCTTATTGGATGGTGAAATGTAAAACTACAAACTATGGAAGTTTGAAACTATATTCAAAACAAAGTAGTGGTGGATCAAATCCTGGACCAAGGGATTTTAAAGTCCAGTATAAACTCACTGGTGCTACTTCTCCATGGATTGATGTTACCGGAGGAACTGTTGTTTGCGCAAACAATTGGACTTCTGGTGTCATTAATGGCATAGACCTTCCAGCAGCTTGTAACAATCAAACAAGTAGTATTTCTATTCGCTGGATAATGACTTCAAATTTCGATATAAATGGAGGTACAGTTGCTGCAACAGGAATAGCAAAAATTGATAATATTATTGTAACAGGTACTTTACTTACAGGAATTGAATCAAATGTAAATGAAAATTTAGTTCAAATTTATCCAAATCCGAATAATGGAAATTTTATAATTGAAAACACCACAGATATTAAGTTTATTCGAATTTTTAATACTATCGGAAAATTAGTATTTGAAACTGAAACAACATATGATAATAGAATTAATTTGTCTGGTTTTGAAAAGGGATTATATATCATTCATCTAACTAATTTGGATGGTGAAATTCAAACCTCAAAAGTAATTGTTGAATAATGTTAAATATATATTTTAATTTTTAATATTCATAGACATGACCTTATTATTAGGTCATGTTTTTTTTAATATATAGGTTATGAAGACTACATTAAGCATAATAGGAGCCATAGTAATATCAATTTATATTATTTGTGGATGTAAAAAGAAAGATGAAGAAAGTTTACCTCCTGCAATAAATTTTAAAGTCGGAACAACGTATACTAAAAACAATGATACAGTCGCCGTAGGACATAGGCTCTTTTTTGGAGTACAGGCCAGAGGTACATCTGATAATATAACAAATTTTACTATTAAAAAAATACTCGAAAATGGGACTGTTGTTACGGTTATGGATACTGGTTTGAATGCTTTAAGCCTTGATATTGATAAGCTTTTTTACCAAAATGTAGAAAACAAAGCCACTTGGGTATTTACTGTAATGGACAGAAACAGAATGACAGCTCAAATCTCGATGGATGTATACAAAGACCCAAATTCTGCTTATGGTGGAATATATTATTTTCCTTCTGTAAAAATTGGTTATCAAAATAGTACAATGTATGGTCATTTCATGAACCCATCAACTGGAATGGTCTATATTCAGGATTCGGCTACTGCTAATCAAAATAAAATAGATGTATTATGTTATTATAATGTTGCAGATGGTCCTGTACTTTCTTCATCAGGTGAAATGGATAATTTTAGTACAACTGCCCAGACGCTATATCCTGTAATCACTAGCTGGACAACAAGAAACTATACTAAATGGGATATAAGTATTGATAATGGTACATATACTCCATTGACATCTCCTGTTTTTGATGCAGCACAAAATGACAGTTTGCTTATTGTTTCTTATCATGAAATATGGGGAAAAAAGAAATTTAAATTCGCAACAACTGGAAAAATTATACCTTTTGTTACAAGTGGTGGAAAAAAAGGGTTAATGAAAATTAATAATGCAGAAGCTGTTGATAGTGGTTTTATTGATGTTGCCATAAAAATTCAACAATAAATTTTGAATTTATATAATCAGATATATTTTCCTTGTATTTTAAATTATACTAATTAGCTAAAATGCTAAAATTTATTTTCATATTTCTATTTTGTCCAATATTCTGTATTAGTCAGGTAAATCAAAAAGGAACTATTACAGGTATTGTAATAGAGAATGAAACGAATATTCCTTTAGCTGATGCAAATATATTATTAAAAGGTTACAGTTATGGTACAACCACTGGAAAGGACGGTAGATTTTCTCTTTCTAATATTCCCATTGGTAATTATATAGTTAAAATAAGTTATTTGGGATATCTCGATTTTCAGAAAAACATTACTGTAAAAAATGGTCAGAATATAAATATTAACATTAGGCTAAATAAAACGAGTATTACAACTCAGGAAATAAATGTAACGGCAACCAGAGAAGTAAACGTTTTTGAGCAAGCAAACAGAATAAGTTCTATTTCTGTAAAAAATATTGAATCTGCTCCAGTGCAAAACATTCCGCAATTAATTGATTATATGCCTGGGGTAAATATGAATAATACTTTTGGAATATTTTCGAGTAAAGCTGTTGTAACTTTAAGAGGATTGCCTGCAAATGATCAATCGCGAACGCTTGTATTGCTTGATGGAATACCATTAAATAAATCTGATGAAGGCTCTGTAAATTGGAATGCAATTAATAAAAACAATATACAATCAATTAAAGTTATAAAAGGTCCAGGTCCTGCTAAATATGGAAGTGGTGCAATGGGAGGAGTTATTGAAATCACTTCAAAAAAGCCAAAAAAGTTTATTCAAGGAGATGTAATGACTGAGTATGGTACTTTCAATACAATGTTAGCAAGTATTGGTTTGTCTGGTACAACAAAGGATTCTAGCTCCAAAAATTCATTTTACTGGGGATTAAGTGGCTTTGGTAGAAAAAGTGATGGATACATTACTGAATTAGAAGAATTCAAAACTTTTGCAGACACTATTTTAGTTCCTACTTATTTAAAGGAAATTAATACCACTGCAAAAGCAGGTTATTTAATTAACAACAATCACAATGTTGAAGTTCAGTTTAATTTATTTGATGATATTCGCGGAAATGGCGTTAAAGTATTTGAAGATTTAGGAGCTTTTTCAACACACCGCACGTATTCTGGAATTGCAAAATATTCCGGTACCACAGGCATTATTAACTGGAATGCTAATTTCTTTAATCTTTACGAAAATTATATAAGGCAATACGAATACATGAAAGAAGGGGAGTACCAACTGTATGGTGCCGATTCAAAAAGGAAAGATGTTGGATATGGATTTGATCTTTCTACTAAGAAATTTAATAAAAATGAAATTACTGCCGGATTTAATTATAAATTAGGAAATGTAGATGGAACAGATACATATTTTACTTCAACCGATGTAATTAGAAACACTGGAAATATGCAGACTTATGCAGTTTTCTTGCAGGACGAATTAAAATTTTTAAATGAGAAATTAAATATTAATGTTGGTGCAAGATATGACTTTGCCCATTTTTACAATGGTTTGTTTACAATTGATTATCCATCATACTCAATAGAATTTTATAAAAATTTTGAAGATAAAGCAGTCCCTTCAAAAAACTGGAATGCAATCTGTCCAAGGTTTTCAGCTCAATATTTATTTACGAATACTAACCGAACTTATATTTCAATTGCTAAAGGATTCAGAGCTCCTATACTTGACGAGATGACCAGAACCGGCAAGCGAAAGGGAGGTTTTAGCGTTGCAAATCCTGATTTAAAACCTGAATTAATTACCACATATGAAGTAGGAGGTGATAAAGCATTTTTCAAAAAACTAATTGCAAGTTGTTCTGTTTTTTACAGTGTTGGAAAAGATTTCATGTATTATGTTAGCACAGGTGATACAGTAAACATGGGTTATAAATTAGCTCCAATTTTAAAAAAGCAAAACATCGGTCAGGTCGAAATTTATGGTGCAGAGACTGAATTTAAATATGATATAAAAGATAGTATAACAATATTCGCAAATTATGCTTATACACATGCACAGATAACAGAACATAAAATTATTAATTCAAAAGTTGATTCAAGCCTTGCTGGAAAGTATCTAACAGATATTCCCAACCACAAAATAAGTGCAGGTTTTACATGGAAAAATAAAATTGTAAATACTTCTATTTTGTTTAAGTATGTTGGTAAAATATGGATTAATGATTTAAATGTAATTGATGAAGAATATTTAAAAACCGATAAGTATCCAGATTATACAGCTTTTAATATACGATTTGAAAAAAAATTTATTAAAAGAATGACAGTAAGTATAAGTATTGAAAATATTTTTAATAAAATATATGTAACCAATGATGCCCAAACCAGTCCTGGTAGGATGATAATTGGTTCAATAAGATTTGTTTTTTAATTTATAAAATATAATTAACAATATATAACTAAATCTTTAAATTATGAAAAACAAAATTTTCTTCTTGTTATGTCTAGCAATGACTATGTTATCATTTCAAATCTTTGCACAGGATATTGATGATAAAACAAATGATTTTTATGATAATGCACCAACAATTAATTTGCCTTTCTCTGGAATTGAGATTACCGGCGAAGTAGCTAACAATATAAAAATTGATTTGTCTACACTTCCACTTAGAAATGTAATAGTAAAAGAAACAGTTTTAATTGCAAAAAAAGACACTTTTATTGGAGCTTATCGTTACGATGGTTATTCACTTTATGATATTCTTAACAATGTAGTTGTTAAAAAGAAACTAGAAACAGAATTTGGTTCTATGATTGATGTATGGGTTGAAATTGAAAACAATAAAGGTGAGAAAGTAGTTGTTAGTTGGGGGGAAATATATTATCCTGTAAATCGACATAATATTATTATTGCTACAAGAGTTGCCCGTATTGTTCCTTCTAAAACAAAAGATTTATGGCCACTTCCTACAGAATCAAGATTAATTGTTGGTTCTGATTTGCTAACAGAGCGCAATATATCAAGTCCAACAAAGATTACTGTAAAATCATTTCCAAAATCTTATCCCGTAAACAAGGATATGCCTTCTGCTTTCTGCACTGTTACTAGTATTTATAAAAATGATTTAAAAATTGATTCACTAAAAAAATATCCTTCTAATCCTTTTCAACAATTATATCATACTGTTTTTTATGGCAGAGGTAAAGGGATACATGGTATTAAAGATTTTAAAGGTGTAATGTTTAAAGATGTACTATCAAAATATGCTTCAATAAATAAAAAAGATATTCAAACCATGATGGTTGCTGTTATTGCAAAAGATGGATTCCGTTGTGTTTACACATTCTCGGAGTTATTTAATCGTAATGATTATGCTGAAGTTCTTTTTATAGATAAAAGCGCAGATAAAAAGTTTGGAATATTTTCAGTATTTCCAGCTCAGGATTATTTCTCAGACAGAGCTGTTAAGGCAATTCAGGAGATTAGAATATTTAATTAACAGAGTTGGATATAGTTTAAATTATTAAATTATCATTCTAATATAAAACAGTCCAAGATGTCATACTGAGCAAAGCGAAGTATCTATTGCTTCAGAATATAGATTCTTCACTTCGTTCAGAATGACAAATTATTTAGAACATAAGTTAACCTCGAATAAACTTAATAGAAGATGCTTTAACACTAACCCATATTTTTTTCCCAATTTCAATATTTAAATTGTCGAAGGAATATTGAGTAATATTTGCTGTTAGTTCGATACCAATATTTATCACTATTTCAATTCCTGATTTGGTGGGATATATATCTTTTATTGTTCCATGAAAATTATTTACTGAATTTGAGTTAATTGCCTCGTTCGATACTATAATTGCCTCATTTGGAATTGTAATATAACCCTCAGAATTTATGTTTCTATCAGAGGTGGTATGAAATTGCAACCCAGATGTTTCAAAAATATTAAGTTTAGAATTGTCATTTGACTTTAACAATATGCCTTTAAAAAAATTACTTATGCCTATAAAATTTGCAACAAATTCTGATTTTGGATTATTAAAAACCTCTTTTGGTGTACCTGTTTGAATAATAGCGCCATTTTCTATTATTGCAATTTTATTCGATAAAGCAAGTGCTTCTTCATAATCGTGAGTAACGTGCACAATAGTTTGACCTTTTTGGTTTAGTTTTCTTAAAAGCGTTATCATTCCTTTTCTTAATTGAACATCAAGGAAAGATAAAGGTTCGTCAAGTAAAAGAATTTCCGGATTTGTAGCTAATGTGCGGGCAATTGTTACTCGTTGTATTTCTCCACCAGATAAATTACTGATATTTCTTTTTAAGATATTTGTTATTTCTGTATCCTCGGCTAAATTCTGTATTATGTTATTTATTTCTTCTTTTTTGAGTTTTTTAATCTTTAATGGATATGCTATGTTTTCGAATACAGACATGTGTGGGAAGAGAGTTGGTTTTTGGTAAACAATTCCAATATTTCTTTTTTGAATAGGAGTGTTTATAATGTCTTTACCATTTAGTAAAATTGATCCGCTGTCGGGTGTTATAATTCCTGTTATTATTTCAAGTAGCATTGATTTTCCTGAACCTGACTTGCCAATTAAAACAAAATAATCGCCCTTACTAATATTTATATCAATATTTGAAAGCGAGAAAGCACCCAGTTTTTTATTTATGTTTTTAAGATTCAGCATTTCTTGTCTTTCTTGAAATAAGTTTCATTGCAATAAAAATCAGTAGACAAATACTTATAAAAAGAACTGTTACAGGTTTTGCATATTGTAATCCATATGAATTGAACCTTTCAAAAATCATTACAGGTGTAATCATAGGATGATATGCTATTATTATTACTGCACCAAATTCACTTAAACCTCTTCCCCACATCATGACTAAACCAGTAAGAATACTTCTCCATGCTAATGGTAGTGTTATCGAAAAAAACACTTTTGTTTTTGAAGCACCTAATGTTAAAGCTACTTTTTCTAGTCTTTCAGGTACATTTATAAAGCCATCAATTGCGGCATTTATTAAATATGGAATACTTACAAATGCCATTGCAACAATAATTCCGGCAGGATTGTTCACAAAACTAAATCCTAAAGAATCTGCAATTTTTCCTAAAAATGTATCTCTTGAAATAATTCCAAGCAGTGCAATACCTGCAGCCGAATGTGGAATGATTACAGGTATATTGATTATTCCGAGTATTATTTTTTTAAAGATGAAGTTTTTTCTTGCGAGCAAATAAGCCAGAGGTATTGCGACAAAAGAAAAAATTAAAGTAGCAGCAATAGATGTGGATATTGTTAGCCAGATACTTTTTTGCACATCAGTTTCTTTAGCAGCGTCAAATAATGATAGGGGAGTGGTTGTGATAAACATTCCAACCAATGGTGCAATTATGAATAACAAGAGTAATCCTGCAAGTAAAATAAAGACCAAACTGATTGTATCTACTCTTTTGCGCATTAATTATAGTTATTTGAAATATTCAATTTGCTTTTCTATAATATTTACAGTTTCGGTATCAATATTAATAGTCTTTTTTATCCAGTTATTTTGTGAATCGTATTCGTAAGTGTAGGTAAATTTCTTGTTTAGTGAATTATCTGGTTTAAATGAAGACTCTTCAATCACGTTGTTATTTATATCGTAAGTATAAGTGTTTTTTCTCTCAAGTAGTCCGTCGGCACTATATTTACAGTTTTCAACTTTGTTGCCTTTAATATCATATTTGTAAGTAAATCTTTTTAGTAATTTTCCATCAGAACCATAACTGTTATCTTCAGAAACTTTTCCTTTGTCATCATAAGTATATTTAATTGTTTTTTCAGATTTGCCTTCTCCGTTTACACTACTATCCTCAATTAAATTTCCATTAGCATCGTATTTGTATATTATTGTTCGAATAAGTTTTTCGTCAGGACCATACTGATTTTCTTCAATTCTTCTGTTATTATTGTCAAATTTATATTTATAATTTTTATCTATTTTTCCGTTAGGTAAAAATTTTGTGTCAACAATTTTATTTCCGTATTCATTGAATTCATTTAAATAATAGAATTCAACTGAGTCTTTTGAAGTTTTATCGTTTTTTATTGTGTACGTTGTTTCTTTTATTGATTTTACTTTACCTTTTAGATTCCATTTTAAATAATCATTTTTTTGTGCCCATAATAACGAAGGGAACAAACAGATTAAAAAGCAAATTGTGATAGACTTTGTAAGATTCATATTCTTTGTTTTTTTATTTTTGTTTTGAAGCAAATGCTTTCAATTCAGAAGGAATTTTGTCGAAACTTTTTGTTGGCGATGGTATTACTGATGGTTGTCCAAGTTTCTGTAATATCGCCATACCTTTAGTTTTAGTGAGCATAAATTTTAAAAATGCCATTGCTACAGCTTGGTTAGGAGCATTTTTTGGGATAGTAATACCATATACCATAGGTTCTCCTTTTTGAGTAATCTTTTCAGTTGGAGTTTTTCCGTTTATTTCAACAGAAACGGAGCTATACAATTCAGAAAATGTTGAATTTTTTAAATTAATTTCATCAGGAAGTAACAGGTATTTTAATTTATGCTGTTCTGCAACCGAGCGATAAAGAAAGATATAATCAACATTTCCTGTTTCTAGTAATGCAAGTAAATCTGTTTCTTTTGGTCTTATATTATTTTCATCTTTTTTTAACAATTGTTCTGCCATTCCGCTTTGTTTGTAGTATTTTTCAGCCAATTTGGACACTAGTACTGATCTATATCCACATGGGTCGGCATTTGGGTCGGCGCGACCGATCTGAACATTTTTATCAAGCATAATTTTATACCAGTTATTCTTAGTGATTTCTTTACCTCTTTTTGATTTATCGGTATATACAATTGCCATTTCGTTTGATGCAAATTTTATATTCCAATCGGCAAAATTTGGGATTAACATTTTATCAATTACAGTATAGTCAGCTGAAGCCATTATATCACATGGTTTTTTTAACTCGGTAATTTTTCGTGCACATTCAACACTTCCGGCAGCTTCCATCATAATATTAACATCTGGGTTTTCCTTTTTAAAAGCTGTTGTAATTTCTTTCATGGGTACAGATAAGCTACCGGCATGAAAAATAATTAAATCACCAGTTAAAGACGTATTGTTTAACTTAACTTGTTTTGTGTTTTTAATATTTGCGCTTATAAATAAAAGCGACAAAAGCACCAATAAAACATTAGTTATTTTTTTCATTTGTATAGTATTATTTTGGTTATGCAATATATTACATATCGACAAAAATATAACTTTTAATTGTAATTAAATAAGATATTTCTAATGCTTTTTATGAAGAATTTAACCGGAGATAAACAAAAATTTAATTCTAATTACGAATTTTGTAAAAACTAATAATTAAACCATTTATTAATTCAAGTTAATAAACTTTTTTGTGAGAAGCTTTTTTCCTTAATTTAAAAAATGTTTGCAAATTGTTAATTTAAATATATAGAGATTCTAATTAATATTTCTCAATAAGTACAATTGCTATAAAATTAGGTGTTTATTATAAAATATTTTTATCTGTCATTAAATCTAGTTAATTTTGAATAATTAATTAAGATGATATGATAAAAAAACTATTAACATATCTTACAATTATTGGAGTCTTTGTTTCGCTTATTTGGGTAATTATTGATAAGGGAAATCAAATTGTAAGAACAGAAAAAGTTGAACTTAAAGAAAATATTACTAATACAATTACTTTTGCAGATAAGGCAAAGCCAGTAGTTATTGATTCTCAGGAAAATATTTTTCATCAATTAATGAGTAATATTAAATATCCATTAAGTATATTATTATTACAGGTAATTGTAATATTGTTATTTTCAAGAGTTTTTGGTGTTATTTTTAAAAAATTAGGGCAACAAACTGTAATTGGAGAAATAATAGCGGGTATATTTCTTGGTCCTTCAATATTAGGATGGTTATTTCCTGATTTATCTGCTGTAATATTTCCAAAGGAATCGTTTATTTCTTTACAATTTTTAAGTCAAATTGGGTTGGCGTTTTTTATGTTTGTAATAGGAATGGAATTAGATTTAAGTAAAATTAAAAATAAAGCTCACGACGCTGTTATTATAAGCCATGTAAGTATAATATTTCCATTTTTTCTTGGTACATGCTTGTCTTATTATATCTATCAGGAATTAGCACCTCAAAATATTAGTTTTATTTCGTTTGCTTTATTTATGGGAATTGCAATGAGTATAACTGCTTTTCCAGTCTTAGCTAGAATTATTAAAGAAAGAGGATTAACCCGAACGCCAATGGGCGTGTTAGCAATTACCTGTGCTGCAGCTGATGATGTAACAGCATGGTGTTTACTTGCAGCAGTAATTGCAATAGTAAAAGCAGGAAGTATTATTAGTTCTTTGTTCACAATTGGTTTAGCTATAGTTTACATAATAATTATGCTTAAACTAGTTAAACCCTGGTTGCAAAAGATAAGTGATAAAAGATTTAAAGAAAATAAAATAGATAAAACAATTATTGCTATTACTTTTTTCATTTTGTTGTTATCTGCTTATTTTACTGAGATAATAGGAATTCATGCATTATTTGGTTCATTTATAGCAGGTGTAATTATGCCCAATAATATTCGTTTTAAAAATGTTGTAACAAATAAAATAGAAGATATAAGTACAGTTCTGTTATTACCAATATTTTTTGCGTTTACTGGGCTTCGTACTCAAATTGGATTATTAAATTCAGGTCATTTATGGGCTATATGTGGCATAGTAATTTTTGTTGCTGTTTTAGGAAAGTTTGGTGGAAGTGCTTTTACTGCAAAAATTGTTGGACGTTCATGGAAAGAATCTCTTTCAATTGGAGCATTAATGAATACAAGAGGACTTATGGAACTTATTGTTTTAAATATAGGTTATGATTTAGGTATTTTAAGTCCGCAAATATTTGCAATTATGGTGTTAATGGCTCTCAGTACTACATTTATGACAGGTCCTCTGTTAGATTTAATAAATTACTTCTTTAAAAACAGAGTGATAAAAAGTAGTTGTTAGAATAAACGTAATACTAAATAATTTAAAGAGAATTAAAAATTAAAAAGGCAGGAGAAATTCTCCTGCCTTTTTTAACTAAACCACACATTAACCCAAGTTATAATGCTCCTTCATCATAAGCTTTTTCACCATGAAGAGCTACGTCGAGACCGATTCTTTCATCGCTTTCAGAGACTTTCACAGGTGTTATAAAGTTTATAATAATTAACATTAAATATGTAAAAATAAAAGCATAAGCTGAAGCAGCAGCAACAGCAACTAATTCTTTAACAAAAAATGAACTATTGCCGTAAATTAATCCGTCTGCTCCGGCAGCGTTTACTGCTTTGGATGCAAAAACACCTAACATGATGGTTCCGAATACTCCACCAATACCATGTACTCCCCATACATCAAGAGCATCATCCCATTTCATTTTGTTCTTTAATTGTACCGCTAGGTAACAAACTATACCTGCTGCAGTTCCAATTATTGGAGATGCCCATAAAGGAACTAGTCCTGCGCACGGTGTTATTGTTGCCAAACCCGCAATAGAACCAGTTAACAATCCAATTAGTTTTGGTTTCTTTTCTCGTGTCCATTCAATTACTAACCACGACATAGTTGCAAATGAAGCAGCAATATCTGTATTTAAAAATGCTAATGATGTAACATTATCCACAGCAACTTCACTTCCTGCGTTAAAGCCATACCATCCAAACCATAATAACCCACTTCCAATTGCAACCAGAGGAATGCTATTAGGTGTTGAGTTTTTATCAACTCTGGCACCAACATAAAATACAGAAGCTAAAGCTGCAAAACCTGCAGTTGCATGAACAACAATACCACCTGCAAAATCAAGAACACCCCATTGTGCTAATAATCCACCACCCCAAATCATGTGAACAAATGGATAATAAACAAGAACCTGCCATACTGTTAAAAATATCATGTATGATTTAAATGTTACACGACCAGCAAAAGCACCAGTTATAAGAGCTGGAGTAATAATTGCAAACATCATCTGATAAGCAATAAATACAAATTCAGGAATTTGTCCGTTTGTATACATACTGTCCATCCCAACACCTTGCAAAAATGCTTTGTCGAAATTTCCAAAAATACCACCTTCGCCTCCACTAAAGCAAAGCGAATAACCGAAAATAACCCAGAGTACAGTTGTCCAACCTAATGAGACAAAACTCTGAATCATAACTCCAAGAATATTTCTTTTTGTTGCAAGTCCGCCATAGAAAAAGGCAAGACCTGGTGTCATAAGCATTACCAGACTACAAGCTAGAAGCATAAATCCGGTTGATCCTGTATCTAACATAATTTTAAAGTTTAAAAAAGGTTTATATTTATAATGTTATACCAAATACTAAATGAATATTTTCTGTTTGTGGATTGAACACCAGTGAAACTTTAGCCGGTAATTCGAAATCGTTGTTTATTTTTATTTTTTTAGTGCCGGTTAAGCCTAAATTAACAACACCAATATCGTTTCCATAAAGACCTTCAGTAGGAGTAAAGCCAACAAATAAATCTAAAGTTTTATCTTTTATTTTAAAAGAATATCCTGCTTCTGCATAAGTTGAATATCTGTTATCACCTGAAGTGTCTTTATCTGCACCATAAAATGAAGTTGCAACAAATACATAAAGTGGAAATTTTTCAGAACCTTTCCATCCAAGCATTCCTTCTAAAATGTGCCCGGTGGTTTTGTCTTCGTAGTTAAAATATCGTTCTGTTTTTGTAGTAGGAATTGTATTTAATGGGAAAAAGTAATCGGTAAATGTTAACGAAAACTTTTTAAATGTATATTTTAAATATAAATCTGTTTCGCAATATGTTCCAAGAGTACTTATTGCACCCCAATATCCGATTTCAAAATTCTTTTTTGATAATGAAAGTGTTGGCTGAATACTTGGAGATGCTCCATAATCAAGACCGCGCCATATGTATCTGCTATAAATGTCAGCAGCAACATTAGTAGTTAAACTATCTTGCCCGAATGAGGCAAATGATGATAACAAAATAAAAATGATTCCTGTAATTTTTTTCATAAATAAGTGTTTTTATCGAGCAAAGATGCCAAATTGCAAAAACGATTAAAACACTTAAAACGCGGAATTTAATCTACGTGAAACGCGGAGAATGGCTATAACTCAATGATATTATTGCGAATAGCAAATTTTACTAAGTCGGCAATAGTGTTAAGAAGCAGCTTTTGCATAATATGTGTTTTGTGAGATTCAACTGTTCTTACAGAAATAACAAGCCTTTCTGCAATTTCCGGGTTGGAAAAACCTTCAGCAACAAGCTTTAAGATCTCTAGTTCGCGAGAAGTTAGGGTTTCTTCTTTTTCTTCTCCTTGCTTAACACCAGTATGTGCTTTTTTTACAAAACTTTTTAGAATGATATCAGAAACCTGTGTGCTGAAATATTCATTTCCTTTATTTATTTCTTCAATGGCTGTAATTAATTCGTAGCTGTTTATATTTTTATGTAAATATCCTCGTGCGCCTGCTTTTAGAGCGTTAAAAATAAAATCTTCGCCAATATACATTGATAAAATCATTACTCTAATAGTAGGATATTCTTTTTGTATGACTTTTGTTATTTCAATACCAGACATTCCCGGAAGTGAAACATCAAGAATTAGAATATCCGGTATTTGATTTTTTAAAAGCTGAAATAATTCTGAAGCAGATGAAGCTTCGTTTATCACTTCAATTTGTTGAGCATCCTGCAAAAGCGATTTTATTCCATCGCGAATAAGCTGATGATCGTCAACTAATATTACTTGTATTTTTTTCATCAGTAAGAGGAAAAGTTAATACTATCTTTGTTCCCATGCCTGGAAATGACTCAATATTAAGATTGCCGTTTAACAAACTGGCTCTTTCTTTCATATTGTTAATACCGTTATGAGAATCATTATTTTTATTGTCAAAGTTACATCCTTTTCCATTATCTGATACCTCAAGTAAAACAATTGAATTATTTTGAGATAATTGTAAAACAATATCTGTTGCTTTGGCGTGTTTTACTATATTATTAAGTGCTTCCTGAACAATTCTAAAAAGATACGTTTTTTCTTTTGGGGCTAATAAATCGTAATTTCCGGATATTTGTATATTTATTTTTATAGCTGACACATCGGTTATCTGGTCGCATAAATTTCTAATAGCATTTGCAACTCCAAATTCCTGCAGAACTGCTGGCATTAAGTCGTTCGACATTCGTCTGACTTCTTCAATGGTTTTATCCATAAGTTTGCCAACCTCTGCAGCAATAATTCCAGTGTTTCCTTCACATCGAGTTGCAAGACTTTCTATTTTTAATCTTAATCCTATCATTTGTTGTCCAAGTCCGTCATGCAATTCACGTGAAAGTCTTAATCGTTCTATTTCCTGTCCGTCAATCATAGAACGGGTTCTGTTTATTCGTTCTTCTGCAAGTTGTTTAGAACTATGTTTTAGCTGGCTGGCCATTTTGTTAAAAGAGCGTGTTAGTTCTCCAATTTCGTCATTAGTACTTATTTCAAGATTAACATTAAAATTTCCTTTTCCCACTTCCGATACTGCGCTGTTTAATTTTATTATAGCTCTTGTAATTCCTAATGAAACAATGTACGAAATAAGTATAAATAATCCCGAAATAATAATTGTTACAAACAGAATGTTATTTCTGAATCGATACACCGGAATTAGCACTTCATCCCAATCCATTTCTGCTAAAATTGCCCAGTTTAATCCTTCTGAATTTATTCTGTCAAAGGAGCTGATTACTTTAATATTTCTGTAATCTTTTATAATAATAGTATTTGTAATTCCCTTAAACGCATTCTGTACACTTAAAGAATTTACTTTAATTTTATATACACTGTTTTTTTTAAATCTGGAAGTACTACGCATTAATGAATCGCTACCAACTAAATATGTCTCGCCTGTTTTACCTAAACCATTATAAGGATTATTTTCATACATTATTTTATTTATTGCATCAATTTTAACAGGAAGAATAATCCAAAAATCATTTTGAGGAATATATGTTTTTACAAAAAAGGAATTAGAACTCATCTGCTTTGTTATGTTGTTATAATCAGAGATAGAGATTTTATTATTAAAAGAATCTTTTGAAATAATTGAAAGCAAGGAATTGGCAGATAATAAGTTTGATTGATCGGTTGGGGTATTTGTTAAAGGCAGGAATTTTATAGAGTTTGTTGCAGGATAAAAAATATAAATACCGGAATATACCGAACTACTAAGAATTTTTTGTGCATGTTTTGAAAATGTTGTTGAGTCAGAAATGAAAGAACTATGCATATTGTTAAATGAGAATGAATTTAAGTTTTCATTCTGGACTAATAAGAATAAATCTTTTTTACGTTCATTAAAAAAAAGCTCAATTTGTTTTTTCTTTTCAATTCTTAAGGAAGTTAATTGATCGAAAGTCCTACTTAAGATTGCAGATCTTGCATTTGAATATGAAAGATAGCTGGTTACACCAATTGATACAATTCCTAATAAAATAAAGAAGAGTACAAGTTTTTCGCGAATGGAGATAAATCGTTGCACAGCAATTGATATTTATCAATTAGTTTATGCAAATTTAGTATTTTATTAAATATCTTCACCTACTAATCTATAGCCAATGCCAGATTCAGTAATTATTATTTTAGGCTGATTAGGATTTTCTTCAATTTTTTTTCGGATTTGTGCAATAAAAACTCTTAAATACTGAGATTGTTCCACATATCCGGGTCCCCATATTTCTTTAAGAATATACTGATGAGTAAGAACTTTATTTTCGTTTCTGGCAAGAAGCGTTATTAGTGAATATTCAGTTGAAGTAAGTTTTAATACTATATTATCTTTTTTTATTATTCTTGTATTAAGGTCAATTGTTATATTCTGAAATTTAATACATGATTGATTATTTGAATCAGATTTATTTCTAAGTGCATTTCTTATTCTAGCCAAAAGTTCACCTGTACGAAATGGCTTTACTAAATAATCGTTTGCCCCATTGTCTAAAGCTTGTATAATATCTGTCTCAGAACTACGAACTGATAAAATAATTATAGGTGAAATGTACCAATCTCTTAATTTTACTAAAATGCTTTGTCCGTCTTCATCGGGTAAACCAAGGTCAAGTATTATAAGGTCTGGAGGATGCATTGCAGCCATTTGCAAACCTTCTTTAGCACATGATGCCTCAATAACATTATAATTATTGGATTCTAGTGTTATTTCGATAAGTTTTCGAATCTGTCTTTCATCATCAATTATAAGTATGTTTGATTTATTATTCATTTTCTGAATTTATTAAAGGAGTATTTGTTGGAATTTTTATAATAACAACAGTTCCTGTAGGAATATTTTTCTTTATTTCAACATTGCCATTATGTGCGCTGACAAATCCTTTGACTATCGATAATCCTAGCCCCAGACCACCTGTTTTTAATTCAGGCGATCGATAAAATTTTTCAAATGGTTTTTCCCCTCCTGCATTTATAAATCCTTCTCCGTTATCTGCAATGCTAATAATCATATGTCCTTTAATATATTCAGCTGTTATAACAATTTTTGTTTTATCAGAAGTGTGTACAATTGCATTATGAATAACATTGTACAGTGCTTGTTCAATTAGTCCAAAGTCCAACCAGATAATAGAATTTTCTGTATTCGTTTTAATTTCGATATTTTGATATACTATATCTTCTTTTAGTCTGGATACAGCAGAATTAATTAAATCATTAATATCACACCAATTCATTTTGGGTTTTATAAATCCCGAATCTAATCTGGACATGTTTAGTAAATTGTCAATCAGTCTGTTTAATCTGTTTGATGCAATATGTATTTCACTTTGTAATTCTTGTTTATCTTTTTCTAATAATACTTTATCATTTGTTATTAAGTTTTCAGATGCGCCAATAATTGTAGTAAGTGGTGTTCGTAATTCATGAGAAATAGAATTGAATAAGGTATCGTAAAGTTTTAAAGCATTTAATTTTTCTTCTTTTTGCCTTGAAATATTCTCGAACTGTTTTATTTTCGAAGTTAGTATCCCATTTAATAGGGCAATAATGAAATACATACATAACATTAGAATGTCTTCTGATTTTTCGACGTGAAAAGTAAAATGTGGTGGAATAAAGAAGAAATCCCATATAAGTGCACTTAAAACTGCAGAAACAAGAACTGGGTATACTGTTAAAACTGTTGCTAATATAGAAACTGTAAACAATAGAATAAGAGCAACAGTTTGATAACCTAATAAGTCAGAAATCGAAAAACAAATAATTGAAATTAGAAGTGTAATTCCTATGCTTAACAGATATTGATGAAACAGGGTTTTATTAGAGAAAAATTTAAGCATTTAATATTTTGTCATAATCAAATCAAAATTAAGTCAAAAAATTATTAGATGTCTAAAAATAGTCAACTTTATTTTCTTTAATTACCCTGCGTAGTTCTTTAATACAATATTCATAGCCGGCTATTTTACCAGATAAAAACAAAGTGCTATCTTCATCATTATTAAATTTTATTTTTTTTGCTTCCTCAATCTCTAAATTTTCTAATTTAGAAATGAAAATTTCTATTAATTTTTGCATAATAGTTAATTTATAAATTAATAATTAGACTCGTTGGGCAATACTGCCATTAGTTCTGAAATCTTCATTGGAATAGGAATAACAATTGTTGTTATACCATGTTTGTATAAATTTCTTTGAATTGCAAAAATTGTATAATTATGGAGCAATTTGTTAAAAAAGGTATTGCCTTCAAAAATAAGTTGTCCACCTACAAAAACAGGATTAGGATATTTTTCAGATATAACAGGAATTAATTTATCGATTTCTTCGACTACATCTGTACCAATTGCATAATAACTATCGCCATGTAAACCGAGCTTTTCAGCTACGTAAATGTATTTTTTCATGTCTATTTCAATATTCTCTTTTAGTTTGTCTATTTGTTCAAAACCTTTGAATCTTGACGAATTCATAATACCAACTTCTACAAATACTATATTTTGATAGTTACCATTAAAGTCGTTAAGAGTTTTAAAAAGAGAATATAATCCTAATCCTCCATAGCCGTTAACAAGTAAAACAACTGTGCGATTTGTTTTTATTTCAGAATTGTTATTATTTGTTTTTGTCATTCTAGATTTCATTACTGAAATAATATCGGGAATTACTTGCTTTATTTTCTTTTGAATTTCAATTATTTCTTTTCTGACAAAGTTGTAGTGTCTTTTAATAATTACTGCAATTATCGATAAAACGCCAGTTATAACAACTGTTATCCAACCACCCTCTTCAAATTTTAAAATCAAAACTGTAAACAGAATAAATGTTGTCATTATTAACCCTATTCCATTTATTGCCATTTTCCAGAACCATTTTTTCTCTTCTTTTCTAACCAAAATCCAATGCCTTACCATTCCAAATTGTGAAAGAGTAAATGTTATAAAAACATTTATACTATATAATATAACCAACCATGAAACTGCACCTTTTGAGAAATAAAGTAAAAGAAATGCAGCTCCACCCATAATCAGAATTCCATTCTGAGAGACAAGTCTATCGCTTAGATGCGTAAATTTTCTGGGGAACCAATTATCATGAGCCATATTAGCCATTACCCTTGGTCCATCTAAAAAGCCGGTTTGAGCAGCAACAAATAGTAGTGCTGCTTCTGAAATCAAAGTAAGAAAAACAAAACCTTGTCCAATATAATAATTCCAACCTGAAGTAGCAGTTTCTACTAAAACAGCATTAAGAGTTTTTGTAGGGCTAATCTTAACATCAAACAAATAATATGAAATAATTAAACCGAAAGCTGCAATTGCCAATGATACAGAAAGCAAAAGCATCGTTTTTTGCGCAGTTTTTACTTTAGGTTCTCTTAAATTTGGAATGCCATTGCTTACTGCTTCTATACCTGTATATGTTCCGGCACCCATACTGTAAGCTTTTAAAATCAGAAAAATAGTACCAAATACACCAAGCTGAGAAATAGAATTACTCATTTCGACACCTGTATTTCTAACTAATTCAGGAGCATCTCCAATATGAGTAAATATGCTGTATCCAATTAAAATTGCATGTGTTAAAATAAAAGCAATAAATACCGGTGTTAAAAGCATAACAGATTCTTTAACTCCTCTTAAATTTAATACAACTAACACTAATAGTATAAAGAATGAAAAAATAAGTTTATATCCATGCCATTCAGCAGGTAAGAAACTAAAAAATGCATCGGCACCACTGGAAATTGAAAGTGTAATGGTAAGCATATAATCAATCAATAATGCACTACCTGAAATCATTCCTATAGTTGGAGAAATTAACTTTGTTGCAACTATATAACCACCGCCTCCCTGAGGAAAAAGATTAATTATTTGTCTGTAACTTGTACTTATAACAAAGATTGTAATAACTGTTAAGATAGCTACGAATATTCCTAAGTTTCCGTGACCTGTAAGGTTTCTCATTATTTCTTCCGGACCATAACAAGATGAAGATAATGGATCGGATCCTAAGCCTACCCATGCAAAAAATGCCACCAATGAAATTCTCTGAAAAACTGATCTGTCAGTTAAGTCTCTGGCTTTGCCAATAAAGGTATTCTTAAGTTTTCCTTTAATATTATTTTCGTTGTTCATATACTAAAAATATATGAGCAAAGTTATGTAGGATGTTATAAGTAAGTTGTTAAACTTATAACAGACAGTATAAAGATTTTATAAAGAAAAATTGTTAAATAAAAAACGGGCATTTAGCCCGTTTAATATTTTTTATTGTTTTTCAGCTTCCGGCTGAGTAGGTTGTGCCTGTGGTTCTGGTTTTGGAAGAAGAACCTTACGGGACAGTCTCATTTTACCGCGGCTATCAATTTCTAGAAGTTTTACTTGTATTTTATCACCAAGTTTTAAAGCATCTTCAACTCTTTTTAGGCGTGACCATTCAATTTCTGAAATGTGTAACAAACCTTCTTTACCTGGCATTATTTCAACAAATGCACCATATTCCATAATAGATTTTACAGTAGCATCAAATACTTCACCAATTTCGATATCGCCAATAATTGCTTTAATACGTTTTATTGCTGTATTAATTGCATCACCATCCGGAGCGCAAATCTGAACTATACCAGCATTTTCAACTTCGGTAATTGAAATTATTGTATTTGTTTTTGCCTGAATATCCTGAATGATTTTTCCACCAGGACCAATGATTGCACCAATCTGGTCTTTTGCAACTGTCATGCTAACAATACGTGGAGTATGAGGTTTGTAATCTGGGCGTGGAGCAGGAAGAGTTTCTAAAATTTTACCAAGTATATGTAAGCGACCTTCGCGAGCCTGAGCCAAAGCTTTTGCTAACACTTCGTAAGGAAGTCCGTCAACTTTAATATCCATTTGTGTTGCAGTAATACCATTTTCTGTTCCACAAACTTTAAAGTCCATATCACCTAAATGATCTTCGTCGCCAAGGATATCAGAAAGAATAGCAAAACGACCGGTTTTTGTATCAGAAATTAAACCCATTGCAATACCGGTAACAGGATTTTTAATTTTAATACCTGCATCCATAAGAGCTAATGTTCCTGCACAAACAGTTGCCATTGATGATGACCCGTTTGATTCAAGAATATCTGAAACAACTCTTATAGTATATGGGTTAACCATATAATCAGTAGGAATCATTTTCTTTAGTGCACGGTGTGCTAAATTTCCGTGTCCAACTTCGCGACGACCAACACCACGGTATGGACGAGCTTCACCAGTAGAGAAAGGAGGGAAGTTATAGTTTAAAAGGAAACGTTCGTGACCTTGAAAAACTGCACCGTCTATTAATTGTTCATCAGATTTAGTACCTAATGTTACAGATGTTAATGATTGTGTTTCACCACGTGTAAAAATTGCTGATCCATGAGCCATAGGTAAGTAATCAACTTCACTCCAGATTGGACGAATTTGATCAAACTTACGACCATCTAATCGAATTTGTTCAGTTAAATAATATTCACGGATAGCTTCTTTTTCTAAATCGTGATAATAACGTTTAACCATTGCAACTGTTGATTCATCTGGTTCGGTAAGAGTAGCCATGTACTCATCACGTATTGCATGAAGTGCATCTGCACGTTCATGTTTACTTACTAATCCTTTTTTTATAACATCATATATTTTTTGGAAAGCAAATGCACGAATGCCAGTTTTAATTTCTTCTACATTATGTTCGTGACAATATTCACGTTTAACTATTCCTAATTCAGTAGCTAATTCTTTTTGAGCCTGACAATGAACTTTTATTTCTTCGTGAGCAAAACGAATAGCTTCAGCCATATCAGCTTCACTAACTTCGTCAAGTTCACCCTCTACCATTAAAATATTTTCATAAGTTGCGCCAACCATCATGTCGATGTCTGCTCTTTCACGATCTGTACGTGTAGGATTAATTACAAACTGACCGTCAATTCTTGCAACGCGAACCTCAGAAATTGGTCCGTGGAAAGGGATGTTACTTACTGCAATTGCAGCAGATCCTGCTAAACCTACAAGAGCATCTGGTAAGTCGTTAGGATCACAAGAAATTAAATCAATATTTACAAAAGTTTCTGCATGGTAATCAGAAGGGAAAAGTGGGCGCATTGCGCGGTCAACCAAACGAGAAACTAAAATTTCATAGTCTGAGGAACGAGCTTCACGTTTCATAAATCCACCAGGAAATCTTCCAGTTGATGCATATTTTTCACGGTAATCTACAGAAAGTGGCATAAAATCTACATTTTCTTTAGCTTCAGTAGCAGAAACTACAGTTGCTAAAAGCATAGTTTTACCCATTTTAAGCACTATCGAACCATCTGCTTGTTTGGCAAGTTTTCCGGTTTCAATTTCAATTGTTCTTCCGTCTTTAAGTTGAATCGTCTTTTTTACAGCTTTGTACATATATATTTCGATTAATGATTTTTAAAAATATAAAAAAAGGCAATTTGCAATTGCCTTTTTTTGTTTTACTTTCTGAGTCCAAGTTCTTTAAGAATCGCACGATATCTTAGAATATCGCGATCTTTAAGATAATTGAGTAATTTTTTACGTTTACCAACCAGTTTTAACAACGCTTGTTGAGTTGCGAAATCTTTTTTGTTGGTTTTTAAGTGACCTGTTAAGTGATCGATACGGAATGAGAACAATGCGATTTGGCTTTCTGCAGAGCCAGTATCTCCGTTACTTTTTCCGTATTTCTCAAAAAGCTCTTGCTTTTTTTCTGCAGTTAAATACATAAGTTTTAAAAAATTGGTTTTTACTAAAAATGAGTCGCAAAGATAGTAAATTTTTTAATTCGGAATATCTATATGGGTTATTTTTATTTAGTTGAATGTAATTTGGTAAAAGTGTCTAAAATACTTAAAGTTGTGAGTGTCTAAAGTATTAAAACAAATCAAAAATAGTTTTAAGTTAAAATTAATCTTGAAGTTTGAGAAGTTAATTAATACAATGTTTGATTGTTTTAAAAATCCGTAGGATTTTAATGTTTATAAAAACTTAAAATGAATCTATTTTGCTCCAGAGGAGCTAAATGTAAAAGACTAGTCTTTCTAATAAATTCGTGTTATTTTTGCATAAAAAAACAATGTTCTATCGCGATTTTCCTATTCAATACAACGAACCGTTATTTCGTCCACCAAGCGAAGCAGACTCTTTAATACTTCAGGTAACATATGGTTGTACCTGGAACAAATGTTCTTTTTGTGAAATGTACACTTCAAAAAATTTTAAAGTTAAAAAGGAAGAAGATGTATTATCTGAAATTAAGGCTGTTGCTAAAATTGATCCAGGTATAAGAAAAATTTTTCTGGCTGATGGGAATCCAATGGTTTTATCAACCGAAAAACTATTATTTATTTTAAAAGCAATAAAAGAAAATTTCCCAAAGAATAGAAGAGTAACCACTTATGCTTTACCACGAGATATTCTTGCAAAAAGCCATGAAGAATTAGTTGAACTTCGTGAGGCAGGTTTAAAAATGGTTTATGTGGGTATAGAGTCTGGTGATGATGAGGTTTTAAAATTAATGAACAAAGGCGAAACTTATTCCAGTACTGTAGAAGGGCTTTTAAAAGCAAAGGCAGCAGGATTAAAACTTTCTGTAATAATTTTGGAAGGAGTTGGTGGAATGAATTTTACTAATCAACATGCAATAAATTCTGCAAAAATATTAAATGCTATTCAGCCCGAATTTGCATCAGTATTAGTGCTTAGTTTTCCATTTGGTGTAAATAAATATAAAGAGAGATTTTTAGGAGAGTATATTCCAATGACAATTCCCGATTTATTAAAAGAAATGGAAGTTTTTATTTCTCATTTGGAATTAGATGGAACAATTTTTAGGAGTAATCATGCTTCTAACTATCTTGTTTTAAATGGAATTTTAGGAAGAGATAAGCAGTTATTCTTAGAGCAATTACAATTTGCAATAAAAAATCCTGAAATAGCCGGCTTGAGGGCAGAGTGGCAAAGAGGGTTATAGAAAAATATAAGTTTTATCACCATGTTCTCTGCCGTGGCAATGTCATTGATTTAAGCTCAGACTTCCTGTAGTTCTCGATTGAACTTTCCGCTGCTCCGCCGTGGCGGAAGCAAAGCGTATCAAGAAGTAAGCAAATGGGTTAACGAAATGAAATTTTCTTAAGTCAATGATATTGGCCTTGGCGGAGTGGCGAAGAGCATGACGCTTTACTTTTAGTGTTTAACAACAATGTAAGTTCTCATGTAATTTATTTATGAAAACTATTACATTTGCGACTTCAGTTTTGAAAATTAGTTGAATTAATTGTTTTGAAATTTCAATTATGAAAAAAATATTAATTATTGGTGCAGCCGGACAAATTGGTTCAGAATTAACACTTGAGTTAAGAAAAATTTATGGTGGCGAAAATGTAATAGCTGGCGAAATTAAAGAAATAACTTCTGAAAAACTTCTTAATTCGGGACCAGTTGCAAAGGTTGATATTACCGATATTAATAATATTGCAGACGTTGTTAAAAAGAATAATGTTGATGCAATAATAAGCATGGCTGCAATTCTTTCTGCATGCGGAGAACAAAATCCACAATTAGCATGGAATGTTAATATGAATGGTTTTATAAATGTTCTTGAAGTTGCTCGTGAATTAAAATTAAAACAGGTATTTAATCCTAGTTCTATTGCTGCTTTTGGTCCTTCAACCCCAAGAAATAACACACCGCAGGAAACAGTGTTGAAACCAACTTCTATGTACGGTGTTACGAAAGTTGCAGGTGAACTTGTTGCAGATTATTATGTGTTTAAATATGGTATGGATGTTCGTGGTTTACGCTATCCGGGAATTATAAGTAACGAAACACTTCCTGGCGGCGGAACAACGGATTATGCTGTTGCAATTTATTACGAAGCAATCAAAAATAAAAAATATACATGTTTTTTGAAAGAAGACACAATGCTTCCTATGATGTATATGCCTGATTGCTTAAAGGCAACTATAGATTTATTTCAAGCCGATTATTCAAAATTAAAACATCATTCTGATTTTAATCTTGCAGCGATGAGTTTTACACCTGCGATTTTAGCCGAAAGTATAAAAAAACATATTCCTGATTTTACTATCGATTATAAAATAGATTTCCGTCAGGCAATAGCCGATTCATGGCCTCGTTCAATTGACGATACTGCTGCACGTGAGGAATGGGGATGGAAACCAGCGTATGACTTGGATTTAATGACAGCTGATATGTTAAAGGTTTTAGGTGAAAAGCATAAAAAGGGATTGTTTTAATTTGTTTTATAAACACATAGTCATTGTTATTTGAGTTTTGCTATGTACTTTCTCACCGAATGTTGTATATTCTTTATAGATTCTTCACTTCGTCTACCTTCCTTCGACTCCGCTCAGGATGACGGTAGGAAAGTTCAGAATGACAAAAATAATTTTGAGATTATTTAAGATTTAAACTTGTTCGTTTGTAACGAATTTGTTTAATTTCGCAAAAGATTAATTTTTAATACATGTCGATAAGCGTAAAAGGAATTACTAAACTTTACGGGAAACAAAAAGCCCTTGATAATGTTTCATTTGAAATATCAAGTGGCGAAATTTTTGGTTTTCTTGGACCAAATGGTGCAGGAAAATCAACAATGATGAAAATAATTACTGGTTTTATTCCTCCATCTTCAGGAGATATTTTAGTTAATGGTTTAGATATTCTTGAAAATGGTATAGAGGTAAGAAAACAAATCGGTTATTTACCTGAAAATAATCCTTTATATCTTGACATGTATGTGCGTGAATACCTCTATTTTGTTGCACGTTTATATAAATTGAGTCCAAAGCAGGCAAAAGCCCGAACAGATGAGATGATAATAAAAACAGGTTTGACTGTTGAGCAAAAAAAGAAAATTGGAGCATTATCAAAGGGATACAGACAACGTGTTGGTCTTGCACAGGCATTAATTCATGACCCCTCTGTTTTAATATTAGACGAACCAACTTCTGGACTTGATCCAAACCAAATTATAGAAATCAGAAATTTAATAGCTGAAGTTGGAAAACAAAAAACAGTTCTTCTTTCTACACATTTAATGCAGGAGGTAGAGGCAATTTGTAATCGGGTGATTATTATTAATAATGGTAAAATTGTTGCCGATAACAGTAAAGAAGATTTACAAAAACAAACTTCTGCAATTAATCATCAAACCGTAATTGTTGAATTTAATACAACGGTTTCAAGAGATGAACTTCTTAAAATAAATGGGGTTAGTAAAGTTCAAGGATTAAAGCAATTTAATTGGTTAATTGAAGGAAATACACAAGATGATATTCGTCCAGAGATTTTTCAATTTGCTGTAAAGAAAAGTATTACTGTTCTTTCTATGCAAAAGAAAGAAATGTCTTTAGAGCAGGTTTTTCAGGAATTAACAAAATAGGTTTTTATACTCTTTTTTTTAATTAATTTTTAAAGGAACTTTATCATTATGTAAATGATGAAATTTTTCATTAATTTTACATAACAAAGTATTAGTGTAAAAAAAATAAAGTTTCATCATGAAAATAGCTCTGCTTGTCTTATTTATTTTCTGTTTTAGCAGATTGACTTTTTCGCAGATTTACACTCCACAAGTTGATTCTATAGTTATGCGCGATGGGAAAAAACTTGCTGCAGACATTTATATTCCAACTGGTGGTTTACAGCGTCCAACAATATTAATTCAAACACCTTATAATAGAATTTTTTACAGATTTGGTTTGCCATTAGGAATAGATGCAAATTTAAATTTATCAGGATATAATTTTGTTATTGTTGACTGGAGAGGGTTCTATGGTAGTTCAGGAGCACTGGCAGGAACACCAAATCGTGGGCAAGATGGTTATGATATAGTAGAATGGATTGCCCAGCAAACCTGGTCTGATGGAAAAATCGGAACATGGGGTCCGTCTGCTCTTGGAAAAATTCAGTACCAAACAGCGAAGGAAAATCCACCACATTTAACTTGTTGTGTTCCACTTGTTGCTGGCTCTCAGTTTGAATACAGTGAGTATTATCCCGGAGGTGTTTATAGAACTGAGTATGTTCAGCAGCTTGATGCTTTAGGTTATGGGATGTCAGTAGGGATACTTGCAAATCCATTTTATAATTTAACATGGCAGTATTTACAGAATACAAATTTTTATCCTCAGTTAATTAATGTGCCTTGTTTTATGATTGGTGGTTGGTATGATCATAATATTGATTTAATGATGAATTTATTTGCAGGGATAAGACAATCATCGCCAGTAACAGTTAGAGGTAAACATAAATTATTAATGGGACCATGGGCACATGGAGGGTTTGGTCAGGCACAAGTAGGTACTTGTAATCAGGGAGAGTTAACCTTTAACGAAGCTTGTGGCTGGAGTGACTCATTAGCATTACGATTTCTTGATTATTATTTAAAAAATCAACCTAATGGTTGGGATTCTGAACCTATAATACGTTATTTTAATATTGGTGAGAATATTTGGAACTCTACTACTACCTGGCCTCCGACAGGTAATACAAATCAGAATTTTTATTTAAATGAAACGGGTGTATTATCAAATTTGGCTCCGGTATTAACAAATAGTTATTCTCAGTATATATATAATCCTTCAAATCCCTCGCCAACACATGGTGGTACAACGTTAAGACAGGATTTATTGCAGGGGCCATACGACCAATCCGTAGTTGTAGAATCAAGAAATGATTTAGCGATTTTTACTTCTGCTGTTCTTTCAAGTCCAGTAAAGATTTCTGGTAAACCAACAGCTCATTTATATATTAAAAGCGATCGGAAAGATACAGATTTTACAATACGTTTATGCGATGTATATCCTGATGGACGTTCAATACTTATTTCTGATGGAATTTTAAGAATGCGTTTCAGAAATGGGTATTCAACTGCAGATACATCTTCTATTATTCCAAACCAGATTTATGAAGCACAAATTGATTTTCCTAACACAGCGTACACTTTTTTAACAGGACATTCTATAAGAATTGATGTTTCTTCTTCAAATTACCCAAAATATGACAGAAACCTAAATAACGGGTTTACAATGTATGTTGCTGGTGATACCTTAACTGCTACAAATAAAATATTGCATGAAGCAAGTCATTCTTCATATTTAAGCTTACCGATATCAAATGCTAATAATATATCAGAAGAAAAGCAGGAAAATTTAATAAATATTTTTCCCAATCCTGCTTCTGATAGGTTCCGGATAAATATTGATAACAATGTTCAACAATTTAATGTTAAAATATTAAATTTAGTCGGAGATGAATTGGTAAATACAAATGTTATTAATGGAAATAGTATTGAAGTTTTAAATATTACTGATGGAATTTATATCATACAGGTGTTTGACAATAAGAAATATGTTGGAAGTAGTAAAATAACTATTTTAAAATAAGAAGTTTTAATGTTTAATAGAGTTAAGCAAATATCAAGATCCGGAGTGATAATAATTTCTGTAATTGTTTATATTGCAGGTGTTACGGCGTATTCAATCTGGACATATAATAATCGAAAGGAGGAGATAGAAATTCAGGTAGATAACAAATTAACAGAAGCAGCAAAAAGTATTGATTATTTATTACCGGTTGATTATCATGATAGGGCTATAGGTCAGGATTCTATTACAAAAATAGAATTTTATGAGATAATGAATTTATTAAGTAAACAAAATGATAATTTAGGTGTTAAGTATTTGTACAGTGTTATTCAGAATAATGGAAAATTGTATTTTACATCTTCTTCAGCAACAACAGAAGAGTTGTTAACCGGTGAAAATTTAACTTACTATTGGCAGGAATATACTGAAGCTGACACAGCATTTTATAGCTCTTTTAATAGAAATATTCCCTCTTTTTCTGAATATACAGATCGATGGGGAACATTTAAAACAGTGTTAATTCCAAAAGTTAGCAGAAATGGAAGAAAATATGTTCTTTGTGCTGATATGGAAGTTAGTTTTATAAGAAAACAATTAATGTCCGAAATTCCATTAACACTTGCAAAAGCATTGTTTCTATTATTAATTGTAATTCCTTTTTTATACGCACTTATAAAGAGTTATAGAAGATATTCTTCTGACCTCGAATCAAAAGTTGAACAACGTACAAGGATAATGGAGGATGAAATAAAACGGAGAAAAATTTCTGAAGAAGTATTAAGGCAATCGGAAGAAAAGTTTTCCATATCTTTTAACAGAACTCCTGTACCGATGTTTATTATTGATGAAAAAGGCAATATTGTGGATGTAAATGAATCGTTTGAAGAAATTACTGGTCTGAGGAAAAATAAAATTAAAGGACATTATATTTTATCTATTCCGTTTTTTGAATCGGCTGCTGATTATGAGTTTATTTCTAACAAAACTCAAATAAATGGTTCTGTACAGAATTATATAATGAAATATGTTAGAAAAAACGGACTAGGAAGTTGTTCGTTTTCAGGAGAACTTATTAAATTAAATGATAAACCTAATATATTGGCAATTGTATTTGATATTTCTGAAAGACAGAAATATGAAAATGATCTTAAGCTTGCTAAAGAAAAAGCAGAAGAAAGTGATAGGCTAAAATCAGCATTTTTAGCAAATATGAGTCATGAAGTGAGAACACCACTGAACGTTATTATTGGATTCTCTGATTTACTAAGAGATCATACTTTATCTCAGGAATTGCGTGATGAATATATTGATATGGTTACATCTAATAGTCGTAACTTATTAGAGCTTATAAATGACATTATTGATATTTCAAAGATAGAAGCAGGTCAGTTAAGGGTTTCCGAATCTGCTTGTAATTTAAACCAAACACTCCGACAGTTATATAACTGGATTAATAAAGATAAAATTGAAAAAAACAAGAATGGTTTAGATGTTGTTGTGTCAACACCTTTAATTGATTCAGATTCATTTATATTAATTGATGAAGGCAGATTAAAACAAATATTTGTTAATTTGTTAACTAATGCTTTAAAATTTACAAATAAAGGAAAAATAGAATTTGGATATATTGTTAGGGAAAAAGACTTGAAGTTTTATGTAAAAGATACCGGAATTGGAATTAATAAAGCAAATTTAGCTCTTATATTTGAAAGGTTTAAACAAGCTGATGAAGGAACAGCCAGAAAATATGGAGGAACAGGTTTAGGTCTTGCCATAACAAAAGCTATTACTGAATTAATGGGAGGAGCTATTTGGGTAGAATCTGAGCCAGACAAGGGATCAATATTCTATTTTTCTTTGCCTTACAAGCCTCTTAAAAAAGAAGAGTTTAAAGAAGAAAGCAATGATATCCAAAATAATATTCAGCACGACTTTTCTGGAAATACTTTTTTAATTGTAGAAGACGATCAGGCAAGTTATTACTATTTAAAAACAATATTAGAAAGAAATAAGGCTAGGATTATTCATGCATCAAATGGATTAGAGGCTATAAATGCAATTAAACAAAATGCAGAGATAGAATTGGTACTTATGGATTTACACTTGCCGGAAATGACAGGGTGTAAAGTTACTGAAGAAATTAGAAAGATAAGACCATATATGCCAGTTATTGCTCAAACTGCGGATGCACAGGCAGAAACACGCGAACATGCAATAGCCTGTGGTTTTAATGATTTTGTAACTAAACCTATTAGCAGGGAGATACTTTATAAAGTTATTAGAGATTATCTGAAGAAATAGTATCTGAAATATATGGGTTTAAAACTTTTGTTAAAAGTGCTGTTGAAAGGTTTCTTGCATCAATAATAACGTGTGCTTTTTTATAAAAACCGGCTCTTTTCTTAATCATTTCATCAGCCCAAATTTCTAATTCTTCTTTGGTTTTACCAATAACCATCGGACGAATGGTATGCGAATTAATAAGCCTTTTACAAAGTAAAGTTGCCTCAAGTTGAAGAAACACTGTTATACCAGTTTTTCTCATATAGTCCATGTTATCCATAAAACAAGGTGTTCCGCCACCTGTAGCAATAACAAGATTATTGCTTAAATCAATTTCCCTTAATAATTCGTATTCGCTTTTTCTGAATGCATCTTCACCATATTTCTCAAAAAACTCATGTATTTTTATTTTTGTTTTAGAAACAAATAGTGCATCAAGATCAATAAATTTATAGTTTAAATGCTTTGCAAGTTGCCTGCCTAGTGTACTCTTACCACTACCCATAAAACCTACAAGGTAAATAATCATGAGTTGGTTAAAGATTTAGTGTCATTTGTTTTGGATTAGCAGGTTCTTGATTGTCAATATTTAAATCATCAGCAGTTGTTTTATTTGACAAATCTGTGTAATTTGTTGGAACAACATCTGGTTCAGGTTCTTCTTCTTTTAAGGGTTCAAGCCATTTAAATTCTGCTATCTCAAAAGTAGAAATACGTTTACCGCGTGCCTTATATCCTTTAACTCCGATAAAATCTTCTACAACAATTTGTTCTGGTGGTCTGTTTTTATGTCTTCCTCCATAACGAACTTCTAAATACGGATACTTATGTGAGTGAAATGTAACAAATCTTGATTCAGGATGGTCTCCGATTAATGAAGCAAATTTTTCAGTGTCTTCAGCCTGAAAACGTTTTAAATAATAAAACTGTTGTTCACCATCGTAAATAACAGCAGTGAAAACCTTGTTAGGGTTATATTTTTCAATATAAACCAGATCTTCCTCAAAATGATTTTCAAGATCGTATGAATATATTTTATATGTGCCTGATATGTTATTTATTGTCAGAATCCTGTCATTTCCTGTGAATTCTCCTAACAATTTACCATGAGCACCAGTATTTAATCTTTTTACAACTTCGTCAAAATAAATCTGAATGCCACCAAGTGTAGAAGTTCCTTGTTCTTTAAACTGAATTTTATGTATATCATTTTTTGTAACAAGGTTACCAAGTGAACTACGACCTTTTATTGCCAGTTCACTAAAGTTAAGTTCAATAATTAACTTCTTTAATTTTGGTTTTGGCTTTAAAAATACTTTAACAATTTCGGCTTCACCGTTTCTGTTTGCAGTAAACCACATTATTTTACTGTTTTCAGTACCCTTTGTTATATCGTAAATTTTATCTCTTGTTACACCTGTTACAGCAAAACGTTTCATAAATGATGGTCCGTTTTTACCATCTTTATAAACAACATTGTATATTGTTCTTTCGTCACCTTTAAGGTAAACAGCAATATGAATAATGTCTTTACCTGCAAAAGCTTTATCGGCAACTTTTGAGATCTGGTAGGTGCCATTGCGCATAAATACAATTATGTCATCAATGTCTGAACAGTCACAAACGTATTCATCTTTCTTTAAACCTGTCCCAAAGAAGCCTTCTTCTCGATTTACATATAATTTTTCGTTAGCAACAACTACTTTTGTAGCTTGTATATTTTCAAAATTTCTTAATTCAGTTTTACGTTCTTTTCCTTCACCAAAATTTTTCTTTATTTGCTTAAAGTAGTTTATTGTATAAAGAACTAAGTTTTTTAAATGATTTGAAACTTCTTCAAGTTCTTCTTCAACAGATTGTATATGCTCATCTGCTTTTTTAATATCAAACTTTGAGATTTTACGTACAGGTTTCTCTGTAAGTTTTGTTACATCCTCAATTGTTATAGCTCTTTTTAAAAGCTTTTTATATGGTTTAAATCCAACAATGATAGCATCAATTAATTTATCCCAAGTAGCTGTATCTTTTTCTAAAATACGATATAGTTTATTTTCAAAGAAAATCTTTTCAAGTGATGAAAAATGCCAATCTTCTTCTAATTCACTTAGTCTAATTTCAAGTTCTAACTTTAATAAAGCAAGAGTTCTGTCGGTGCAAGCCTTTAAAATTTCTTTAACCCCAATAAAATGAGGCCTGTCTTTAGAAATAATACATGCATTTGGTGAAATAGATATCTCGCAACCGGTAAATGCATATAATGCGTCAATAGTTTTATCGGGTGATGTGCCTGGTGTTAGGTAAATTAAAATTTCAACATTTTCTGCTGTGTTATCATCAATTTTCTTAATTTTAATTTTACCTTTTTCGTTAGCTTTTAATATGCTGTCGATTAATTTTTCGGTATTAGAGCCAAAAGGCAAGTCGCTAATGAGTAAAGTTTTTGCGTCTATCTTTTTAATTTTAGCACGAATTTTTACTGCTCCACCTCTTATTCCGTCATTATATCTGGAAACATCAGCCATACCACCTGTAGGAAAATCGGGATATAATTCGAAATCTTCTTTTTTAAGGTATGCTATTGATGCATCAATTAATTCGATAAAATTATGTGGTAAAATCTTTGAAGCTAAACCAACTGCAATACCTTCTACACCTTGAGCAAGAAGTAGCGGGAACTTTACCGGAAGTGTAATGGGCTCTTTGTTACGACCATCATATGAAAGTTTCCATGCTGTGGTTTTTGGATTGAAAACTACTGCATTTGCGAATTTTGAAAGTCTTGCCTCTATATATCGAGGAGCAGCTGCACTGTCACCTGTGAAAATATTTCCCCAGTTTCCTTGTGTGTCTATTAATAAATCTTTTTGTCCCAACTGTACCAAAGCTTCACCAATTGAAGCATCACCATGTGGGTGAAACTGCATTGTAAAACCTATAACATTAGCTACTTTATTGTAGCGACCGTCATCCATACGTTTCATAGAATGAAGAATACGTCTTTGAACAGGTTTTAAGCCGTCGTCTAGGTGAGGAACTGCACGTTCCAATATAACATAAGATGCGTATTCTAAAAACCAGTCTTTATACATACCCGAAAGTCGGGTAGTTTTAGATGTAACAGGAACCGCAGTTGACGAATGAATATGCGTTTCAGGAGTTTGTTTGTCTTCAGAATTGTTTTCCAATTCTTTATTTTCGTCGTTAATATGTTCTTTTTTGGCCATGATTCGATGAAAAATTATTCTTCTACAAAATCAGCTTCAACCTTAAGATTGTCAATAATAAAATCCTGACGTTCCGGAGTGTTATTTCCCATATAATAAGAAAGCATTGACGATAAATGGTCATCTTTACTAAGTCTTACAGGGTCTAAGCGTATGTCTTTTCCAATAAAATGTTTAAACTCATCAGGCGAAATTTCACCCAAACCTTTAAACCTTGTTATTTCAGGGTTCGCACCTAATTTTTTAATTGCTGCAGCTCTTTCTGTCTCACTATAACAATACATAGTTTTTTGTTTATTCCTGACTCTAAATAGCGGAGTTTGCAATATATAAACGTGTCCATGCTTAATAATGTCAGGGAAAAACTGAAGTAAGAAAGTTAGTAACAAAAGTCTGATATGCATTCCGTCAACGTCGGCATCAGTAGCAATTACCACATTGTTGTATCTTAGTTCATCGATACCTTCTTCTATGTTTAAGGCAGCCTGCAAAAGATTAAATTCTTCATTTTCATAAACTATTTTTTTTGCTTTTGCGTATGTGTTTTCAGGTTTTCCTTTTAAGCTAAATACAGCCTGAGTATTTACATCACGTGATTTGGTAATAGAACCACTAGCTGAATCTCCCTCGGTTATAAAAAGAGTGGATTCTAGTTTTCTTTCGTGATTAGTGTTATAATGAACTCTGCAATCGCGAAGTTTTTTGTTATGTAAACTTGCTTTTTTAGCAGATTCTCTTGCTTTCTTTTGAATACCCGAAATTGCTTTACGTTCTTTTTCAGATTCAAGAATCTTTTTAAGAAGAATTTCGGCAGTAGTTGGGTTCTTGTGTAAATAGTTATCCAATGATTCCTTAACAAAGTCCACAATAAAATTACGAACCGTTGGACCATTTGGACCAATATCTTTTGAACCTAATTTTGTTTTAGTTTGTGATTCAAAAACCGGTTCCTCTACTTTTATAGATATGGCTGCAATAAGTGATGTTCTAATATCTGCAGCATCAAAATCCTTTTTATAAAACTCACGAATGGTTTTTACAATTGCCTCACGAAAGCCAAGAAGGTGAGTTCCACCTTGTGTTGTGTGTTGTCCGTTTACAAATGAGTAATAAACATCATTATAACCTTCGTCATGTGTAAGAGCCAGTTCAATATCTTCGCCTTTTAAATGAATAATCGGATAAAGCCCTTCGCTGTTCATGTTTTCGTTCAGCAAATCGAGTAATCCGTTTTTTGAAATATATTTTGTGCCGTTGTAATTTAATGTAAGTCCACTATTTAGAAAAACATAGTTTTTAACCATGCTTTCAATATAGTCTGTAATAAAATGGAAGTTTCCGAAAAGTTCTTCGTCTGGTGTGAAAATAATTTCAACACCATTAGCTTCTGTGGTAGTTTTTAAAACCTGTTCCTTTAAAAGATTACCTTGTTCGAATGTGCATATTTTACCACCACCATCTCTAAACGATTTAATTACAAAAGATTGCGACAAAGCGTTAACTGCTTTAATACCAACACCGTTTAATCCTACAGATTTTTTAAAGACTTTTGAATCGTATTTTGCACCTGTATTCATTTTAGAAACCACATCAATAAGCTTTCCTATTGGAATACCACGCCCAAAATCCCTGATTCTTACTTCACTTTCTTTAATAGACAGTTCAATTGATCTGCCATTGCCCATTGCAAACTCGTCTATAGAGTTATCGATTACTTCTTTGATTAGCACATAAATACCATCATCGCTTGATGAGCCATCGCCTAACTTCCCGATGTACATTCCGGGCCTTCTGCGAATGTGCTCACGCCAGTCGAGGGTTTGAATGCTATCTTCGGTATAATTATTAACCATTACTTGCTTTTTCTGCAAAGATAGTTTTTCAGTCTGAAATGTGGGAATTTCTTTATTAACAGGGTAATTAACACCCGATGACAAATTAGTGTACTTTATTATTTTTATTGAGCTAATTATGAATTAATGAAATTATTAATTTTACTAAACCTTATATATGAATTACTCTGAAGCTATAGCATTCATTTACTCAACTATACCAATGTTTCATATGGTGGGTAAAAAGGCATATAAAGCCGATTTGAATAATACTCTGGCATTAGACAAACATTTAAAAAATCCTCATAAAAGTTTTAAGGCTATCCATATTGCCGGCACAAATGGTAAGGGTTCTGTTTCGCACATGCTTGCTTCTGTGTTGCAGGATTCGGGTTACAGAACAGGATTGTTTACATCGCCACATATTAAAGATTTCAGAGAAAGAATAAAAGTTAACGGGTTAATGATTTCAGAAGATGAGGTTGCTGAGTTTGTAACAAAGAATAAAAGTTTTATTGAAAAAATTCAACCTTCATTTTTTGAGTTAACTACTTTAATGGCATTTGATCATTTTCGTGCACATGAAGTGGAATATGCTTTAATTGAAACCGGGTTAGGGGGAAGGTTGGATTCAACAAATATTATAAAACCTATACTTTCGGTAATTACAAATATCAGCTGGGATCATGCTGATTTGCTTGGTGATAGTCTGGCTAAAATTGCAGCAGAAAAAGCTGGAATTATTAAACAAAATATTCCGGTTATAATAGGTGAATTTCAAAATGAAATTAATTTGGTATTTGAGGATAGGGCTGACGAACTGAATGCAGAACTGACATATGCAGATAGTATTTATATTGTAAACGATTCTATTCAAACAGTTGACGATTTGCAAATGTTCAGAATAGAGAAAAGTAAAAAGCCATTTCTTGAAGGTTTAAAAACTCCTTTATTAGGTAATTACCAGAAAAAAAATGTATCTACAGTTCTTGCAGCAATTGAAAAATTAAATGAAAAAGGCTTGCAAATTACAGATTCAAATATTTACAGAGGGATTAAAAATGTAATTAATACAACTGGATTAAAAGGCAGGTGGCAGGTTTTATCGCAAAAACCAATGATAATTTGTGATATCGGTCATAATGAGGGAGGCATAAAATTAATTGTTTCCCAACTTCAAAAAATAAAAAAAGATAAACTGCATATAGTATTTGGCTTGGTTGCTGATAAAGAGGTTAGTAAAATTTTAGAATTGTTGCCAAAAGATGCAATTTATTATTTTACAAATGCAGATTCTCCCAGGGCGTTAAAATCTGTTGAACTTAAAAAACTTGCGTTGGAGTTTGGTTTAAAAGGTGAAAGTTTTTCTTCAGTTCAGGCTGCGTTTACAAAAGCAAAAAAATCTGCAAAACCAGATGATGTTGTGTTTGTTGGTGGTAGTACGTTTGTTGTTGCAGAGGTGTTGTAATTAAATACAATATTGTCATCCAGAGTGTAATGTAATGGAACGAAGGATCTGGTTCGTAATACTATACTTGATTACCTTCGATGAAAAAGTTCATCACTTCGTTTAGAATGACAATCAGATCATTACATGTTTTTTGCTAATTTCTTTTTTTCTGTTTTGGAAATTCAAATAATGATACTATATTTGCACTCCTTTTTGGGAGCTTAGCTCAGCTGGTTCAGAGCACCTGGTTTACACCCAGGGGGTCACAGGTTCGAATCCTGTAGCTCCCACAAAACAAAAAAGCACTTCAAACGAAGTGCTTTTTTGTTTCAATATATAGATCATCAGGACTTGCAATCCTGATGAAATTTAAAAGGGGATTTTTAATCCCCAAATATTAGCTTTCGGATTGTATCTATTTTAGCGAAGTTGAATACCGAAAAGTTTAGTTTTTTTATAATTTAACTTTAAGAACTTCTTTTTTCCCGTCTCTTAATACTTCAACATCTATTACCTGACCTTTAGTCAAAGTATTTAACCGAGTCATGTAATCATAAATATTTGTTACAGGTAAGCCATTCATTGAAGTAATAATATCACCTTTTTTAATTCCGCCACCTTCGGCAGGACTACCTTTTTTAACACCATCCACAGCAAGACCATTTTCGCTTGATCCAACAACATCAGGAATAATTCCAAGCGTTACTTTATAGCTACGAACAGGATTTTCTTCTTTGCTGCCGGCTTCTTTAAAGTGAAGTGGTTTGTCAAGATTTGCTACACAATTTATAATGTTATATGAGAATTTCAGAATATTAGCTTCTTGTTCAATATTTAATTTTTCAACATCATCAAATGGTGTGTGGTAATCATCGTGAACGCCTGAATTAACAAAGAATACAGGGATGTCGTTTTTATAGAATGAAGCATGATCAGAAGGGCCATAACCTTCAGTTGATTTTGAAATTTTAAAGGGTAAATCTTTTTCAAAAAGACTAATTATGCTATCAGTTTCTGCAGATGTTCCTGTTCCTCCGATAGAAAGTTTAGGATTTTCCGTTTTCATTCTTCCTATCATGTCAAAGTTAAACATTGCTTTAATTGATTTTAGCGGGACTGGTGGTGCTTTTACAAATTGTTTTGAACCCAGTAATCCCATTTCCTCGCCACTGAATGCTACAAAAATCAAAGTTCTTTTTAATTTGTTAGCAGAAGCTGAAAATGCTTTTGCAAGTTCCATAATACCTGCCACACCTGAAGCATTATCATCAGCCCCATTATGAACAGCAATTGTATCTGGCATTCGCGAACCTGATTCTGGTCCGCCCATTCCAAGATGGTCGTAATGAGCTCCAATAACAATATACTCGTTTTTTAAAAGGGGGTCAATTCCTTCTATTTGAGCTACTATGTTGTATGTTGTTGCCTTTTTTTGAACTATATCTGTAATTCCATTTATTTTTGTTTGTAATGGAGTAGAAATAGATTTTTTTTCTTTTATGGTACTTGATTTTAATAAATTTAAATCAAGTTTATTTTCTTTTAGGATTTTTTCTGCAAGGTTCCATGAAATGTAGAATACAGGTATGCCTGCATCAGAAACGGTTTTGTCAAATGTTCCGGTAGGAAGGTTTTTTTGTTCGGTTTTTTCATGAATTAACAAAACGCCTTTAGCTCCTTTATCTTTTGCTGTTAATACTTTTGTCCTGTCTTTTGAGTTATCTGAGATTGTTTTATTTTCTTTTCCTTCAGGTTTTCCCTTAATTATTAACACCCATTTATTTTTAATGTCGAGTGAATCATAATCTTTCCATTTTAAAGAATCCTGATTTATATCGAAACCATAACCGGCAAATACACCAGTACTTTCAAGTGAGTCGCTTGATGAAAAAGAAGCTGGAGAGTAATCTTGATAAATATTATATGACACATTGTTAATTTTTAGAATATTCCTTTTTCCAGGAACTACATCTGTAATAACCGGGAATCGTTGAAATCCTTTATCGAAAACAGGAGTTGCTCCATATTCTAAAAATTTTAATCTGATAAAAGAAGCTGTAATTGAGTCTTCGGGTGTTCCTGGTTTTCTTCCCTTTAATTCGTCAGAGGCTAAATAATATATATTTTTTTTAATGTTCTCGGTAGATAGATTATTATTTTGTGCAATCATCAATGTGTTTGCGAACATTGTTATGGAAAAGAGTATGGTTTTTTTCATTTTTTTAAAATTAAATGTTAATGTATTCCCTTATGATGTATACATCATAATCGCCCAGAAAATTAAATCCATGTTTTTTATATAAGTCAATTGCTTTTAAATTGTTTTTATGTACTTCGAGTTTTATCTGCAAATTATTTTCTTTAGCAAAAGAAACACATTTATTGCAAAGTATATGAGAAAGACCTTTATTCTGAAATTCGGGTTTAATGCAAAAGTGATGCAAATAAATTCTTCTCATGTCATTTGTTAGCCAAGCTGTACCAATTATATTATCTGTTTGTTTCTCTATCAATAAAAATAATTTACCATTATTTTTTATTGTTGCTAATATTATCTGTAAATTATCACCTCTGTGAGTACCACCAATTCCTGTTTCAACCCATAAAGCATTAACTACATCAAAATCTGATTCAGTAAAATCTCTTATTAAAAAATCAGAAAAATTATTATTGCTTTTATTCATTTCAGATTAATACAATATTTTATTAAAACCTGAAAAAAAAACGATGTTAAATTAACATCGTTTTAATTTTAGTAATTATATCTTTATTCTTTTGTTAAGAGTAAATGTTTAACCATAGTATATGTATCTGAATCACCCTTAGGTAATTTAAACTTAACGTTCAGATTTTTATAACCTTTTGTTTTAACAATGATCTCGTATTTTTTATCGGCAGGAAGTGTAATAAAGTATTCGCCGTTTTCATCTGACTCTGTTATATTAGTTTTTTCATCAACTATATCTTTTATAATAATAGTTGCTTTAATTGGTTGGTTTGATTCACCGTCGGTAACTTTACCTTTTAAAATTGAAAGTGGTGGACCTGAAATAGCAGTTGCAATATTAGCAGGAATATCTTTATTTGATCTGAAATAATACGACATGTCAACTTTAAAAATATCATACAATCCAAATCCGTCATCTCGGTTACTTGAGATGTATGATGTTTTACGATCTGTAGCTAATACAAAATGTATTTCGTCTCTTGTGGTATTTAAAGGGTACCCTAAGTTAATAGGTTCTGACCATTTCCCATCATCACCTAATGCACTCATAAAAATGTCATATCCACCCATAGTTTTATGTCCGTTTGAACTAAAGAAGATGGTTTTGCCATCAGGATGAATATAAACTCCAATTTCATCATACACGGTGTTAATAGGTGAACCTATATTTACTGGTTTCCCCCATTCCTTGCCTTCTTTTTTTACAAAATAAATGTCACCATGACCAAATCCTTCTTTCTCGCGCTCGCTAACAAAGAAAATAGTATTTCCATCTGGAGTAATGCAGGCAGAGCTTTCAAAATATGTAGAGTTGGTATATTTACCTTCTAATGCCCTAGTTTCGCTCCATTCGCCAGTTGGTTTTCTGGTAGAGTAATAAATATCACCGCTCTTTGTTACATTTTCTAAATTTTTATAGATAAAAATTGTATTACCATCGGGTGAAATACTCATATTAGCATCGTGGGCATCAGTATTAATAGGTGAGCCTATATTTTTTGCAACTGTCCATTCTTTTGTTGCTTCATCAAAAGTTGATATATATATATCATCATAATAATTTTCTGAATAAGGATCAATCTTACCACCTGTGTTTTCAGGTCTACGTGATGTAAATATCAATGTTTTGCAGTCGGCAGTAATGGAAGGGCAGGCGTCAACAAATTTTGTATTAATGTTTGTTCCAAGATTAGTGATTTTTACATTAACCGGATTTGACATTAAATCTTTTGCTGTTAAACATTGTTGTAATAAAACATTTACAAAATCACGTTCATTTTGTTTTGGTGTTAGTTTACTTTTATATTTATAATAATTATCAATTGCTTTATCAAGATCTCCCATATATTGGTATGCTTTACCTGAAAGAAAATATGCTTCATTTTTAATTGTTGTATCTGTTTGTGTTGCAATATTTAAATGTGAAAGTGCACTATCCATTTTATTCGTTTCAATATAGCACTGTCCCATTCTGTAGTTTAATTGAGAATTTTCAGGATAATGTTTAAAAAGTTCACGATAGATTCTCATTGCGCCATTGTAGTCTTCATCGTTATAACGAAGCCATGCCTGAGCCATTTTAACCTTAAGATTTTCTTTTTCGTCGTCTTGTGCTAAGGTTGGTAATACAACTGATAAACAAATTGATAGAATTAAACTAATTGAGACAATACTCTTATTCATAGCAAGTTAATTAATTGGATTATAAGGGCAGAAAGATAGTGAAAGCGACATTAATAATGAAATAAAATCATAAAATTTTAATAACATCTGTTTAATTCTCAGCTATAGTGATTTTATATATTTGAAGAACAGGTTCATCCCGCTGATTTTTTTGTCATCGAAATGATAATCAATGTTATTTTTGAAGTAGTTGCGTATAAATTCATTTGACAGGTTAGGATTATTAGGATTTATCTGGTTTATATTATTAATACCCCATTCAAGTGAATTGTTGAATTTTTTTATGAAGTTATCATCTAGTTTTGACTTACTAACCCAGCAGGCAAATACAAAAGGTAGTCCTGTAAGGTCATTCCATGCAGTGGCTAAATCGATTTTGTATTTGAATGAATCTAAAAGTTCAAGTGCTCTGTCGCCAATAATTACTCCACCTGTTTGCCTATTAATTTTATTTTCGTAACCAGGTTCAGCTTCAAGCCAGTTAAATTCTTTTTTCCACAAATTTTTGGCAAGAACTTTTACTAATGTAACTGATGTTCGGGATTGATAATCGAGATAAATATTTTCAATATCAGAAATTGGGTTTTGAGAATATAGCAATACTGACAAAACATTGCGATTTGCTCCAATACAATAATTCGAAATTATATTAATGTCTTTAATTCCGGCTATTGCAGCAACAGGGACCAAAACTAAATCAGCCTCATTTTTTTCAAGAGTTAAAGCGCAATTGGATGGCATTTCGCGTTTCAGAATATAATCTTCTGGTTTTAAAAAACCGGAGTTTTCAATGCCATGAATAAATGGTAAAGTGTTCAAATATGATACAGCCGAAATTCTTACCATATTACAATTTATAATTCAGCTAATTCTGTTTTCTGAATAGCTAATGTTGCACCAACAGCTGAGAAAATGCTGATAAAAGGACTTATTAACACACCGCAAAATGGGATCATCATCGCAAGAGCAAAAATTAACCCATTAGCAACTGCAATTCCTTTGTGGCGACGGACAAATTTAACACTTTGGCGTATTGTTAATTTTTTTCTTTCCATAGAATAATCCATAAAAGAAAACCCATAAAAATATGCAGAAACCAAAATGAGCAATACTGTGCTAAGTAAAGCAATCAGCCAGCCTACAACAGGAATAAAGGATGCAATAAAAATTAGCAGCATTATTGCTATCTCGTAAAATAAATTTCTTAATGTTATTAAAATACCTCTTACTAAATCACGCATCCATTGTTCTCCACTAAAACTATATGTTTTGCCTGTTGTGATTTTTTCAGTTTTTTCAGACAAAAATGCAAAAATTGGAGACATGAAAATTAAAACAATATATCCGCCTAAATAAGTAAATACTGAGAAAAATAAAATTTTAATAGCAATCCATACAAACCCTGTTACTGCACCTTTTAAAATGCTTGTGTACCATGAGCTTGCATCGGCAAGCTGGGTTAGTCCTAGTAGCCATGCTTCTAATTTATCTGTTGTTAATTCAGCAAGTGATTTACCTCCCCAGAAAAGTAAAATATTAAAAATAATGGGGAATATAAAAGCCCACCAAAGTCCTTTAGAAAAAACAAAACCAATTGCCTGAAAGAAGGTTTTAAAGCCTATGCCAAAACCTTTCCAGAAACTAATTTCTAATTTGTTATTAATTTGTAAATTCAAATTAATAAATTTTATAATGTTTACTTTTTAATTTGATTTCTTTGTTTTGCCATTAACTCAAGGCGCTCCTGAAATTTACTTTTCTTAACAGGTTTCTTCTTATTCTCGTTAAGTTTTGCAAGTATTGCTTCTTCATTTACAAATTTTCTAATCAAATAAATCTGAGCAAAAGTAAATAAGTTAGCTAATAGATAATAATAGCTTAATCCGGAAGCATAGCTGTTAAAAATAAACAGGAACATTAATGGCATTAAATACATCATTACTTTCATTCCCGGCATTGAAGTGCTTGCAGGGTTCATCTTATTTTGTTGATATGTGTAAATAATGGTACTTGCTGTCATTAACAAACAAAATAAACTTATGTGATTTCCATAGAAACTAGACAATAATGGTATGTCACCACTCCACGAGAAAATAGAATCATATGAAGAAAGATCTGTAGCCCAAAGGAAACTTTGTTGACGAAGTTCTATAGATGCCGGAAAAAACCTAAACATTGCAAACAAAATAGGCATTTGTAAAAGCATTGGCAAGCAACCACCAAGTGGACTAACACCTACTCTTTTATACAAAGCCATTGTTGCCTGCTGGCGTTCCATTGTTTTTTCTTTTGGAATTTTTGCATGAATTTCGTCAATCTGGGGTTTCAGCACTCTCATTTTAGCGGTTGAGAGATATGATTTATATGTAAGTGGTAATAAAACCAGTTTGATTATAAGTGTTAAAAGCAAAATAATTAATCCGTAGCTTCCAATAAAGCCACCTAAGAAATTAAAAATTGGAATAACTGCGAATTGATTAATCCATCCAAATATTCCCCAGCCAAGAGGTACAAGACTTTGAAGGTCGGGGATGTCTTGTTTTTTTAATGTAGTAAAATGGTTTGGACCAAAATAAAATGTCATATCACGCGATTCGCTTGATTTTGACTCGAAAGGAATAGCAATTTCTGATCTGAATACTTTTAAAATTCTTGGTTTTACACCGGTGTACATTGTAGAAGAAACTGTTGCACTTGGGAAAGCATCGTTTGAGACTAATACTGCACTAAAAAATTGTTGTTTAAAAGCCACCCATTTAACCTTTGTACGCAAATCTTCTTTTTCATCTGCAGTTTCTGAAAGGTAATCTACTTCATCATCAGCAAATTTGTAATAAACTGTTGTGTAATTGTTCTCATATTTTGCTCCTTTTTCCTGTTGACGAACAAAAATATCCCAGTTTAATACCAAGTCATTTTTATTATTTAAAATTTTGTCAAAACCAATAGTATTGATTCTGAATTTCATTTTATATGAGTCTGGTGCAAGTTCATAAACATATTCAAGATAACGACCTTCACCAGCATCTAAGCGCATTGTAATTTTTTGGGAAGATTTATCCGCTTTTAGAATAGTATCTGTAGCAATTGCTGAGAAAAATAAATTCTGAGTAGAAATTATTTTATTCTGAGAAAAGAAATTTAATCCAAATATTGTTGAGTCACCATCAAAAAGTAAAACTGGCAAGGAATCAAATGTTTGATATTCTTTTAACTGAACAGTATAAGGTCGTCCTCCTAAAGTTGATAGGGTTACTTTTATTTTATTGTTTTCAAGAGTTAAAAACTTTTGACTTCCTTCTGCTGCTTTGCTAAAACTTCCAAAAAGTTCTTCATTCTTTTTTTCTTTTAATGAATCTGCAGATAATACATCTGTTGAATCATTTGAAGTTAAAACAGGTGCACTGTTTGTTGCTGTTGATTGTTGAAGTGCTACAGCTTTAAGCGAATCGTTAATTACTTTTTCAACAGAGTCACGTTGTCTGGCTGCTTCTGCAAGATCTTTTTCAGATGGTTGATTAATTAATGCAAAAATTGCAAATATTCCAACAATTAATATAATCCCAATTATGGTATTTTTATTCATTATATCATTTTTTATAAGGGGGCAAAAATACAAAAAAGGTGGTAATTTCAATGATACTTTTAACTAAAAGTCTAAACTTTTAATATTTTTATGATTTCTTATATTCAGTAAAACAGTTAAATATATTTTTGTTTATAATTATAGACAATATTTTTATTTTGATTCTATTCATTTTTTTACTTTTATAGCAAGATAAAAAAATAACACAATGAAAAAGATTTCTTTATTATTAATTGCATTTAACTTGTTTTTAATAAGTAATATAAGTGCATTAAATCCTGTGCGAACATATTCTGTAAAACCATCAGATTTTGGGATGAAATATGAAGAAATAAAAATAAAATCTGAGGAGGGAATTATGCTTAATGCCTGGTATTTCCCATCAAGTCAGACGTCTTATAAAATTATGGTTTTAAGTGATGACGGAAATGGAAATATGTCAGACCTAATGGAGCAGGTGAGTGTGTTTTTATCATTGGGTTATCATGTTCTAGCATATGATTACAGAGGGTTTGGTACAAGTAGTGATTTTGAAATTAAAACTAATTTTTATATTTATTCTCAATTTCAAAAAGATTTAAATGCAGTTGTAGATTATCTTAAAAAAGAGAAAACAAGCATTCCGAAAATTCATTTATATGGAGTTGGTGTTGGTGCAGGTTTATCAATAGCTGTAGGTGCTAACCGGAACCTGGGAACAATTATTGCCGATTCTCCATATACAACTTTTGAATTAGCAAAAACAAGACTGAAAGAAGCTAAAAGTCTTGATGTGCTTGTACCATTAGGTTATAATAAAGTAGAATGTGAACCTAAATATGCTCTCGAAAGTAAGGGTGCACAGTTAAGTGGAATATTATTTATTGTTGGTGATAAAGATCTTGTTTATACTCCAAAAGATATTAAGGAATTAGCGAAAATAAGAAGTGGAATTTCATCTACATATACTGTGAAAAATAGTAATGGAGATAATAACCTTTCTGTAGATAAAGAAAAGTATTTAGCAGAAATAAAAGGCTTTTTAAAGCTATAACCTAGTTTAAATAAAATTGCACATATATTTAATAGAAAATGTTTTATGAAAAGATGTATAAAACTTTCTGTTGGATTAGTTTTGTTTTTAATTGTATTTTCATGCAGACATAAGGATGATGAAGTTTCATGCACTTCGATGTTTGCCTCTGTTGGTATTGAAGTTAATGGTGGCACTTTAGATAGTTATTTTACAATAAGAAACTCAACTCACGATACTATTAGATTTACAAATGGAGTTTTTCAGAATTTATATACTGTACTTGATGATAATTACCTGCAAATAATAAAGAACAAACAAGAAAATTTTAAGTTTATTGGAGTAAAATCGGGGAATATTGTTGTGGATGAAAATTTTGTTATATCGGCTGATGAATGCCATATATCAAAGGTAAGCGGAGTAAATAGCGTAAATATTTAATTAGAAAGTTTTATTCTAATAATTCAAAGATTCTTTATCAAATTCTAGAGGAAGCATATGCGAAGCATCGTCAATGCCATGAATAAATTTTTGACCTACAAAGTATAATTTTATTGGACTTTCCTGTTTTCCCTGACTTTCTGAAATAACCTGACGGCATGCACCACATGGGTAAACTGGTGATTTTAGTTCTTTGTTATTGTGATATGCAACTACTGCAATTGCTTCAATTGCAACCTTTGGAAATTGTGCATTTGCATAAAACAATGCAACTCGTTCTGCACATAAGCCAGATGGATAAGCAGAATTTTCCTGATTATTTCCTGTTATTATTTTTCCGTTTGCAAGTAAAACTGCAGCTCCAACTTTAAATTTTGAATATGGTGCATATGCATTTCCTGCTGCTTTTTTTGCTTGAATAACTAAATTTTTAATGTTTTCGGGAAGTTCTGTTTCGCCCGAATATTCTATATAAGAAATAGAAATTTTTTTTTGTTTCACACTGCAAAAGTGTTGATTAATGCACGAAGATATGAATTATTTATGAAAAAATATTAAATAATGAAAAACGTAGACGCTTTTCATCTAATTTAATTTTTAGGAAAGCGTCCATGCTTACTAAAAAACAATGAACAAAATTACTATTTACAATTTTTCTTCATTAATTCGACAGCTGCCTGATTTCCTAATCTTAAAGCTGTATTTGCATCTTTGCAACCTAAGTCTTTTTTGTTTGTCTGGAAATATAAAATAGCTCTTCGTAAATAGTTTTGTGAGTTATTCACATCTAATTTAATAGCATTTGAAATGTCATCAATTGCAGTTACTATATTGCCCAATGCTATTTCAATATTGCTTTTGTTTAAATAATAACTGGCATTGTTAGGGTTTAATTTAATTGCGGCAAGCATATCATTTTTGGCTCCTGTAAAATCTTTTAAAAAATACTTTGTAGTACCACGATTAAAGTAATAATCTGAATTTGTATTGTCAATTTCAATTGCTTTGTTATAATCACTACATGCTTCATTTTGCATATTAAGTCTTGCTCTGGAGTTAGCTCTGTTATACCAGTATAATGCAGTTTTTGTGTCTAACTCAATTGCTTTTGAATATTGTTCTTCTGCTTCTTTGAATTTATTCTTTTCAAAATATGTATTTCCTAACAAATTATAAGATTCTGCATTTGCATCGCCTTTTGAAATGGAATTTTTAATTTCTTTTTCAACAATATCACTATTTCCTAATTTCTGATAACAAAGTGCTTTATTATTTATTAAATTCTTATCGGTTGGCATTAATAATAATGCTCTGTTAAAGTCAATCAATGCTGCATTGTAATTGCCAAGCATAAACTGAACATATCCACGATTTGAAATTGCTTCAAAAAAAGTAGAATCTGTTTTAATTACTTTATTATAATTATTAAGAGCATCTGAATATCTGGCTTCGTCGCGAAATGCATTTCCTTGATTTAATAATGGTACAACAGCACCCGGATATTTCTCTATAACATTATCCCAAAGGGTAAGACTGTTTTTCCAGATTTTATTTCTATTGAAAGTTGTTATTCCAAAAATTACAATAATTATAAGTATAATAAATTTAGATAAAGAAGAATAACCAATATCAGAAGGTTTAAATTTTATCAGATAATTACTGAAAATAAAAAATAAACCAATAGATGCTACATAAGTGTATCTGTCAGCAATGTAATACGAGCTGGCAATCAGATTAAAAAATTTAAGAAACAGAAAAATATTTACGAAGAAAAATAATAGTCCGAATACAACTATGCGATTATTCTTTTTCCAATTATGCCAGATAACCCATATGTAGATTGAAATAAAGATCCATCCGATAAAATAATATGCAGGATAATCAGAGATTATATAAGGGTAAAATGCAGATAAGCCATATGGAATAATTATCAGAAAAAAATATTTTAAAAACCCCCATGCACCATATATCAGTTTTACATCAGTCGGAATAATTTCATTTGAAACTATTGTTACTTTAGCCTGAGCCATAGAAGTAATAATGCCAAAAACAATTGTAAAAATAAAAAATGGGATTTTTTCAAATATGACTTTTTTTGAGATTAGTTTTCTTTCTTTTAAATAATCTATTAGTAATAAAACAAAAGGTAAAATAATTGCAGGAGATTTTGAAAGCACTGAAATTAAAAATAATATTAGTGAAACCAGATACAATTTTATTTTCTCTTTCTCTATGTATTTTATGTATACTATTAATGAGAATAAAAAGAAAAATGTATAAAGCACATTCTTGCGCTCGGTAACCCATGCTACTGATTCAACAGATAGTGGGTGAATGCCAAATAACAAAGCCGTTAGTATTGCTACCTGCCAATGTTGAGATAGCTTTTTTATAAATAAAAAAACAAGAACAACATTAAATAAATGAATTATCATATTTGTTAAATGATAACCAAAAGAATTTAATTCTGAAAAAGAATAATTAATCGCTAATGAAAGCCATGTTAAAGGATGATAATGTCCGTTGTGAAATTCACCAAACATTGCTTTAAGATTTTCAAATCCTAATCCTTTAATAAATTCATTTTTTGTTATATATGCGGGGTCATCCCAGTTTGTAAAACCATTAAATAATGAAGGGAGATAAACAAGTACAACAATAGCCAACATACCCCAGAACCAAAATTTTTCAAAGCTTTTTGAAGACAGTGCCTGAGGTACTTCTTTTTGTTTGGACTTATTTGTTTTATTTTTGCTCACGATGTAAAAGTAAAGAAAAATAATAAAGCAAAAAACGCTTTAAATTTTATAGGACTTTTCTAAAGTTAATATTATTCGTTTTTTCTTATTTAGTTTATTTCTTTAACTTCGCCATAAATACATTTATAATGAATCAGGAATTTGAACTTTTAAGAAAAGAAATAACTGTTTGCCAAAAATGCCAGTTAGCAAAAGGTAGAACCAATGTTGTTTTTGGAGAGGGTCCATTTAATGCAAAAATAATGTGCATTGGCGAAGGTCCTGGTCACGATGAGGATATTAAAGGCAGACCATTTGTAGGTCGGTCTGGTCAATTGCTTGATAAGATTCTTGCAGTATGTGGTTTTTCAAGAACAGAAAATGTTTTTATTGGGAATATTGTTAAATGTCGTCCACCAGAAAATCGTGCTCCATTTCCTGAAGAAAGAGCCACTTGTATTCCTTATTTATTAAAGCAAATTGAACTAATTCAGCCAAAAATTATTATTCTTTTGGGTGCTACAGCCTTAAATGGACTTGTAGATCCAAAACTTAAAATAACAAAGGTCAGGGGAAATTGGATAGAGTGGAATGGTTGTCTGGCAATGCCAACATTTCATCCTGCAGCATTATTAAGAAATCCAAATCTTAAGCCTGATTCTTGGGAAGACTTTAAAAAGGTTGTAACAAAGTATCGTGAACTTGTTGACCCGAATCACAAATCAGATCATTGTTAAGGGTTTTCAGGAAAAGAAACCAGACCATTAAAGCCATTCATTGTATTCTGAACTCCTGCAAAACCAAAATTTAAAGCAGCCAGTCTCATCTTTTCAATACAAATGGGTAGGTTTTTATTTTCTTCTGAGCTAAACTCGCTTAATACATAATCGGCTTGTTTCCCTCTCGAAAAATCGTTGCCAACACCAAAGCGCATTCTTGCGTAATTTTGGTTGCCAAGCATTTCGTCTATGCTTTTTAAACCATTATGTCCACCATTACTACCATTAGGTCTTATTCTGATGGTTGCAAATGGTAGGGCAATATCATCAAGTATTACAAGTAATTTATCAGGTGTGATTTTTTCTTTTTCGAGCCAGAATTTTACAGCTTTGCCACTTAAATTCATATAAGTAGTGGGTTTTATTAGAATGTAAGTTCTGCCTTTTGATTTTAATGTAGCAGTATAACTATGTCTGCTACTTTCAAAAACAAGATTGGACGCCTTTGCAAGGGCGTCCAATACCATGAATCCAATATTATGTCTTGTGCCGGAATATTCCGGTCCAATATTTCCTAAACCTGCAATTAAATATTTCAAAGGCTTTAGGAATTAAGATGTTTTACTTTTTAGCTGGAGCAGCAGGAGCAGCGGCAGCAGGAGCACCTTCAGCAGCAGGAGCGCCAGGAACAGCTTCAGCTTCTTTAGCAGCTCTGGTAACTCTTACTGATGCAACATTTTTATGAGAAGCTTCAGAAATTGTAAGGTTATCTAACTTAATATCTGAAACTCTGATTGATGAAGCAATTTTTAATTCTGTAACATCAATTTCGATAACTTCGATAAAATGTTTTAATAATCCTGTAACCTGAAGGCGACGTGCATCCTGATAAAGTTTACCACCATCCTGAACACCTTTTGCAAAACCGCTAAGTTTTACAGGAATAGATACTGTGATAGGCTTATCTTCGTAAATATTTAGAAAATCTATGTGAAGAATTTTATCTGATACTGGGTGAAACTGAATGTCTTTTACTATAGCCTTATGTTCTGTTCCATCAATATTGATTTTTGCATAATGAACATCCGGTGTATAAATTAAATGACGAAATTCACTTTCAATAGCTGAGAAGTGAATGTTTTTTTCTGTTCCGTAAAGTACGCAAGGTATTGCTTGCTCTCTACGTAATAATTTTGCAGATTTTTTTCCTACGTTTTCGCGCAATTTAGCGCTGATTTCAATTGCTTTCATTTTTTAATGTTTTGTGTTACTCAAAATTAATGTCCTGTTTACCCTAGACTTAACTTCCCATTACACTGAAAATAGAGGTCTTAAAAGGGACTGCAAATTTATGAAAATATTTGAATAATAAGTTCTTTTATACAATAAAATTAGAACTTATTGATTGGTAGTTATATACCTTGTTAATTATGTCTGCAAATAAATCAGCAATTGTAATAACTTTAATTTTTGACGACTGTTGTTTTAAAGGAATTGAATCGCTAACGAGTAATTCTGTAATTACTGAATTTTCAATTCTTTCATAAGCTTTTCCTGAAAGTACCGGATGTGTTGCTACTACTCTTACGCTTTTTGCACCTCTTCCCATCATCATTTCGGCAGCAAGGCAGACTGTTCCTGCTGTATCAATCATGTCGTCAACAATTACAACATTCTTATTTTCAACTTCACCAATAACGGTAATGTGTTCAACAACGTTTGCCTGTTTGCGTAATTTGTAGCAGATTGCCATTTCTGCACCTAAAAATCTTGCATATGCATTGGCACGTTTGGTTCCGCCCATATCAGGAGCTGCAACTACTAAATCGGGAATATTTAAATTTTTAATATAAGGAACAAATAAAGCTGATGCATAAATATGGTCAACCTGAATATTAAAGAAACCCTGAATCTGGTCGGCATGTAAATCCATAGTCATTACTCGGTTTACACCTGCAACGTTCAACATATCTGCAACTACTTTTGCACCGATTGAAACTCTTGGTTTGTCTTTTCTGTCCTGTCTTGCCCAACCAAAATACGGAATAACAGCAATAACCTCTAATGCTGACGCTCTTTTTGCGGCATCGGCCATTAGCATTAATTCCATTAAATTATCAAGAGGTGGAAATGTAGATTGTATTATAAATACTTTACAGCCACGTACAGTTTCTTCAAATGAAGGCTGAAATTCACCGTCGCTAAATACCGTTACAGTTGATTTTCCTAATTCACTACCAAATTTTTGAGCTATTTTTTCTGCAATGTATCTTGATTCACGACCGGCGAAAAATTTAACAGGATGTTTGCCAATTGACATATTTAAATTTTTAGAGGAGTTTGGCAAAAATAATAAAAAAAACGAGGTTGATTTTTTAAATCAAATGTTTTTATCAAAATTCCATTCACCGTTGGTTTTCTCAATCAGACCAAGGATTTCGTCACGACCAACTGCTGTTTTTGAAGATGAAAGAAAATGTGTTGGTAACTCTTCCCATGTTTCGTTGAGCTCTTTTTTTAATTGCTTAATATGTTTTTCAACATTCAGCTTTGTGATTTTATCTGTTTTTGTCGAAATTATTACAAATGGAATCCCCAGAAAACCTAAATTGTTAATAAACTCCATATCAATTTTTTGTGGCTCTAACCTTGAATCTACTAATACAAAAAGGCAAGCAAGGTTTGTTCTTTTTGCAAGATAATCGTCAATAAATTTACCCCATTTTGCAATTTCCTTTTTTGATGCAGAGGCATATCCGTAACCTGGCAAATCTACCAGATACCAGTATTTATTTATTAAAAAATGATTTATTAATCTGGTTTTCCCGGGTTTTACTGCTGTTTTTGCCAGACTGGTTCTATTAACCAGCATATTTATTAATGATGATTTACCTACATTAGATCTGCCTATAAAAGCAAATTCGGGAGCAGTGGTTTTTGGACAAAGTTCAAGTGAAGGACTACTTTTAACAAATTCGGCAGAGGTGATAATCATAAATTAAAAATTGGTGTTCCTTATATTTTTAAGGAGATACAAATTAACGCATTTTTAAGGGGAAAGCAAAAAGGCTTATTGCAGAATCAGTTTTATAAAAAGTGTTTTAAAAATATTTGTTTTAATTCTTGAATATTACAACTAATTTTTCTCTCAGAAATAATTATGGGAGTTCCCCATTTTTTAATCCATTTTTTCAATATATATCTTTGTATAATATTTTTATTCGCTAAATACTTATCATTGTTAGTTAATTTTATAATTATAACTTCAATATTAAATTCTTTTTTTATCTCTATTGTTGTAATATCATCCCAAAATATTGTCCCACATGAAAAAATACTTAAATTATCATTGATGCCAATGTTTGAAACCTTTAATAATGCATTCTTATCAAACTGAGTTTTTATAAATTCTAAAAAAGCAATAAATGTATAAGCGATAAAATATATAGTAAGTATTATTAATATAACAATGAAGAAAAGAGAAATGCCATGTTGTGAATATTCTTTAATAATAAAACTAATTATAACAAGCGATAAAAGACCAGTTATTAGTGAAATAGGGATTGTTTTTTTATTGACAGGAACTTCAATATTCATAAATTATTAATAATAACGTGTTTTATTTTTAAATATATACCTCCAAAATCTTCGAATTTCCTTTTGGTTTTAATGTTAACTCTTTTAATTCTGCAGGAATTAATATTGTTTCGCCCGTTTTTAGTGATTCGGATTTGTCTTCATAACAAATATCAACATTTCCTTCAATGCACATATAAATAACAAATGAGTCAATATCCAAATAATCCTTTTGTAAAGGTTTATCAAACTCAATAATGTTTGTTGTAAAATATTCGCAGCTTGCAAGAGTTAATGAATCGTTACGAATTGGTTTAAATTCTCGGCGAAATTCTTCTTTGCCTTCAAAATTTATTGCATCGAGGGCAAGTTCGGTATGTAGCTCGCGTGGATTTCCTTTATCGTCAAGTCTGTCCCAATCGTATATTCTATAGGTAACATCAGATGTTTGTTGTATTTCTGCTAACAATATTCCAGAGCCAATCGCATGAACTTTTCCGGCAGGAATAAAAAACACATCACCAGCTTTTACTTTTTCAACATTAAGAATGCTTTTTAAAGTTTTTTCTTCAAGATGTTTTAAATAAATTTCTTTGTCAATTGTTTTATCAAATCCTGAAATAAGTTCAGAGCCATTATCTGCTTGAATAACATACCACATTTCTGTTTTGCCAAATGCTTCGTGTCTTTCCTGTGCAAGTTTATCATCTGGGTGAACCTGGATAGAAAGTACATCGTTAGCATCAATAAATTTTATAAGTAATGGAAATTCCAATCCATATTTTTCATAAACTTTTTCGCCAACTAAATCAGACATGTAAATCTCTATTAATTCTGATAAAGTATTTCCTTCAAGAAAGCCGTTTGCAACAATTGATTCGTCACCATTAACGCCTGATATTTCCCATGATTCGCCACAGTTTGGTATATTGCCAAAGTCTTTATTTAAAATAGATTTTATTTTGTTACCACCCCAGATTTTATCTTTGAAAATAGGAGTAAACTTTAAAGGATAAAGCATGATTCGATTTAGGATTTAGTATTTACGAATAAGGATTTAAAAATAGTGAATTATATAATATAATCTACAGCAGCCTTTGCAACTGAAAATTGTTTGTTAAACTCAATAAACGCCTGATGAGCAGGGTGAGTTTTATAAATCTCAAATGCAGCCAGATTTTCAAAATCAATTGTTAAAACCAAATCAAATGCCCAGGCAACTTCAACAACATTGATTCCAACTTCTAATTTTTTAATTTCAGGAATATGTGATTTTAGATTTTCAAGTTTTTCTTTAACAATTTCAATATTTTTTAAATGCTCAGATTTATTCGCAGATTCTTTTATTTTGAACATTATTATATGTTTAAGCATTATATGTTTTTTTAGCTAAGATAAGTATTTTTTAGCCACTAAATCTCGAAAGCACAAAATATCACTAACTAATTAATATTTAAAGCGTGGTCTATTTAAAATTTTAATTTATTTATTCACTTCGTTAAGAGAATAGTTGTGTCTTTGAGGCGAAAGAACTCGAATGCTATAAGTTTATTGCACTTTTTAGAAGCTTATAACCAGAGCTGCTAATTTTTAGTTTTTCGTTATTACTTAAAACAGCAACATGGTTTTCTTTGTCGTAGTATTCAACTCTTTGTATAGTATCAACATTTGCAATATAAGTTCTGTGAATTCTAATAAACTTTGAAGAATCCAGATGATTCTCAAGATATTTCATTGTTTTTTCTTTCAGATAATTTCCTGATTTTGTATGCATTTTCACATAATCACCATCTGCTTCAAAATATAAAATATCTTCAACAGGAATTACCTGAATTTTGGAACCTGCTCTTACGGCAATTCGTTCCATTTTTGTTTGATGTGGTTCCAACGCAGTAATTACTGAGCTAATAGCTTGCTGTGAATTCTGGTTCTGATATATTTTCTCAACAGCTTTGTTTACAGCTGTAGTAAAACGATCTGAACTAAAAGGTTTAAGTAAATAATCAATAGCATTAGCCTCAAAAGCTTTTACAGCATATTGATCGTATGCTGTTGTGAAAATTATTGCAGGTTTGTGATCTAATAACTCTAAGATTTCAATTCCCGTAAGTTTTGGCATTTGAATATCTAGAAAAACCAATTGTGGTTTAAGTTCATTAATAGCTTTTAACCCGCTAAAACCATCAGAAAAAGTTCCGCAAATTATAATATTGGAAAATGTTTTTAAATAATGTAACAACAGTTCTGTTGCCGGTTTTTCATCTTCAATTATTATTGCTCTTATTTCCATATTAAGATTTTTGAGGTATTTGTAATTCAACAGCAAACAAATTATGCTCTTTGTTAATATTTAATAAATTATTTTGTTGAAACATAAGTTTTAGTCGTTCACTTATATTTTTAATTCCTAATCCGGTTCCTTGCCTCGACTTAGCTTCAGGATCAAAATTATTTGTTATTTCTATTTTCAGTACATTTTTCTCTGATGTACATTTTGTTTTGATTAAAATTTCTTCAGTGCTTTCATAAACTCCGTGTTTTACAGCGTTCTCGTATAATGGTTGTAGAATCATTGCAGGAACCAGTTTTTGAAAACATTTGTCGGAAATATTAAATATATGTTGTAGTTTGTTTCCAAATCTTATTTGTTCTATTTCAAGATATCGTTTTGCGTTTTCAATTTCTTCTTTTAATGAAACTAAACTACCCGAATCCTGTGAGATCGTATATCTTAAAAAATCGGATAATTTAATTATCATTTCCTGTGCTTTTGCCGGATTTGTAATAGTTAGCGAACTTATGGAATTAAGTGAGTTAAATAAAAAATGTGGATTAATCTGTGATTTTAAAAGATCTAATTCTGTAGTGCGGATAATTTCGTTTAACCTGGCTTCACGAATTGAACGTTCCTGCAAAGCGTTATAATAATTTATAATATAGTATATTAAAATTAGAATTGAGTAATAAAAAATACCGCTTATTATTCTCCATGGTAATGCCGTAGATAGAAATTTGTCGTAGTTAGTATTGTTTCCTGAAAACAATGAAAGAATAAAATCTCCAAGTGAAATCCATATTAATAAGAGAAATGCTGCTGAAGTTATATGAGTAATAAAACCATTTAACATTGGCGATTTATTGTAACGCGAATGGGCAACAATATACCATAATGATAAACCGAAAAGTGCAAAAAGGGTATTGAAAATTAATCCATCAATAATAGAATAACTAATGGAGATATTATAAAAAAATAATAAAACAGCGGCATGGATAACTGTTACTATTATCCATGCCCCTGAATATATTAAAAAATGTTGAAGGCTTTTAAAAAAGGGATGGTTCATTAATGTTTAATTAAATGACTTTATTTCGCCCCCGCCAAAAACAACACTTCCTTTAATTATTAATGTTTTGCTATTATCAATTACCTGATTGTTGTTTGCAAATCTTTTGTCAGAAAATGCTCCCATTATTGATGAAACCTGAATCTGCACTTTCCAGTTTGAAGGAACTATTACTTCTACTCCACCAAATACACATGCAATTTCAAGGTAGTTTTCAGTATCTGAAAGAGTAGTTTTTGTAAGGTCGATTTTTGAACCAGCAAAAACATTTGAAATTTTACCACCTTTAAAATTACATGGTTGAATAATTCTGTTGCTGCTTCCAAATACATTTGATTCATCAATTATACCTTCATCAAGCTTACTTCCAGATCTTATATGACCGTGATGGTGAGAAAATGAACGAAAGAAAACTCGTTTTAAAATCATTATTATTCCAATTAAAATAAGCAGGAATGGCCAAAAAAGATGAATAAAATTAAAATGGAATTCGACTAATCTGGGAAGAAAAAAGAAAACCCCTATTGAAGTTAAAATAACTCCTGCCCAAAATGATGATCGTTCAAAAAAATTAGCTAACCCAAGTGCTATTAATAATAGTGGCCAAGAAAAGATTAAATGTTTATATGTTGGGTCAAGAATGCCGGTGTTAAATCCTAGTAATATTAATCCGGCAGCTAATATTATAACTCCTATGATTATTTTTTTCATTCGTTTTTGTTTTGAACAAAAATAAGTTGTTGTTTCCATAATTGTAAATTTTTATTGATTTATTTGATGAGTCAAACTTACATTCATTATAAAAGTATAGAAAGTGCTAATCTTCAAAAAGAATCAATTTCCCGATGAGTAAATAAAAAAGGGGGTTAAAAATTCTGCAATCTGAGCAACATGCCAAGTTGGTAAAACCTAACAGGTTTTGAAATCTGTAATGATTATAATAAAAAAACCGTCGATACTAATACCGACGGCTTCCTCTGTTAAAAAGTGATATATATTAGAAAGAGAAAGAAAGTCCTGCTGACCAAGGGTAAACCTCTGGACCTTCATTACTCTTGAGGAGAGACGATAAACTATAGTTTACAAAAGCACTAACTCCATTGTATCCTATACGACCTGTTATTGCATATGTAATTGGAGATAGGTGAAAATCTTCACGTTGTTTTTCTTTGTTTGTGTTGCCGTTTATATCAAAAACCTGTTTTGTATGTGTGCCAATTCTAAGTCCGCCTATTACACCTGCTGAGAAATGTATATTGTCATGACCCTTGTTTACAGGTAATTGAAACTCAAGTAACAAAGGAATTGTAAGGTAGGTAACAACCATTTTATTTTTAGAGAATTTTAATACTGTGTCATTGTAATATGTTAAATTTGCTGAATCGCCAACCAATGTTATGTTTTTATCGAAACGATAATTGTTAAACTGTAAGCCTGCACCTGTAACTAAACCTACATATTTTTTAACAATACCAATGTTGAATTCAGCAAAATTTAGGCTGAAGTTCCATGATTTTGCCTGATTAAGATTCAAAAACTGATCTGAGCTATTTAATGAAAATGAATTATCTCTTGTTACAAATCCATTTAAACCAATGTCAAAGCCACCCCAATGACCATTAAATTTATTTCTTTTAATAGAATCATTATCATCGTTTTCATAAGTGATGGTTGTGTCATTGTCTTCAATTTTAACTAATTCATCTTTATCTGAAATGATGATAACTGTACTTCTTCCCAACTTAAAAGTTGTTGTGTCTTTTTTCTCCTGAGCAAATGCTCCTACTGTTAAAAAGACTGCTGCTAAAATTACTGTAAGCTTTTTCATATTCTAAAAATTTAAATTATTCTTGTTTAATTTTGTCATATGACGAACATATATTTTGAAAAGTTACAGACGAAGTCAAAGTTTTTTTCAATGAATGCTAAAAATATTTCAATGAATGACATTTAATATAAAATAAAAAGTTCGGAAAAGCATTATTCCGAACTTCTAAGTTATCAATAACACTAAAGATTATAAAAACCCTTTTGAACTTTTTTCGTTTATTTTTTCAATCTCTTTTTCTTTTTTGTTAATTGTTTTTCCTTTATTAAAACGGTAGCTTAGTTCGAGCATTACTATGTTTTTTAGTAAGTCAATATTATTAAATCTACTTTCGGTATATGTATCGGTTTTAATATAACTTCCTTGATTAAAATCGACTCCCCACGTAATAGGCGTAAAGTACAAAAGCATTACAGTTAATTTATCTTTAAAAAACGGTTGTTGTAAAAACAATATCCAGAAGTCATTATCGCCTTTATTATATCCTTGGGCTGTTATATATTTGCGCATATTGTTTTGAAACTGAAATCCTGCTACAGTTTTTGATTTTTGGTTCTGATATATCAATTGACTTGTCATTGACCAATCGTTAAAACTATTGGTTTTACTGCTATATTTTATGCTGCTATTAAAAAAGTCAAAACTTGATTGTAAAAAGACACTTTTACCAAAAGGTATAGTAAGGCTTGCTTCAACTCCATAGTTTTTATAGAATCCGGCATTGCTATAGTTGTATTCAAAAATACTGTCTGATCTTAATTTCCCGATTTCTGTAATGTAATTATTCGAAAAATGATAATATGGTTCTATTGTTATTAGTCCCTGCAAAATGGTAGTTTGAAGTGAAACTTTATTTGTTACTTCAGGTCTTAATCCGGGATTTCCGGTTTTTATACTTTGCATGTCAACCATATATGTGTATGGGTTAGTCTGGCTGATATTTGGATAATTGGTACTTGCTCTGTATTTAGCTTTAAAATTTACCATTTTAGACGCATTAAACTTTAAATCAATGTAAGGTTGAAAAATTAAATATGAGTTTTTCTGACCTCCTGCATCTGGTGAACTTGTTTCACCTACACCACCAAATTTTAAACTTAATTTTTTGCTTATTTGCCATGAGAAATACGAATAAAGTTTATGTCTGAAATCAGAATATTTAAATGTACTTAATGTTGTGTCAACTGTAAAATTACTTTTTAAATTTTCATATGTATTACCATAACCGAATTGAATGCTGGTGTTATTTTTAAATGTATGCAAGTATTCTAAATAAAATTTTGTGCTGTATTTGTGATCTTTACCTTCCTCGTTTCTTATGTAGTCAATGTTTTCTTTATAAATATTTGTATAGTTATTGGTATAATTTGAGAAAGTGAAATTTGAATTTATAACATTATTCTCATTTAATTTTCCCTCATAAAAAAGTGAACTGTATGAGTTTATATTATTAGTTTTGTTTTTTGATTCAGAATAAAAACTATTGTAAATACTGTCGTTTAGGCTATATGTAACTTTGTCTTTCTGTTCAGTGGTGTTATGTTTTATTGGTTGTGCCATTAACATGCTTTCCATACTGATAGTATGTTTTGGGTTAATATAATAATCTGCACCAACAGTGTAATAATTGTATTGCTGTTTTACTTTGGTGTTTATATCTTCATCTGAAATCGGACCACGCTCTATTTTTAAGCCGTTATTATATTCTTTTATTCCGGTAGAATTTAAGTTGAAATTATTATAACTATTGTTATATTTTCCATAAATATTTACTTTGTTATAAACATAATTTACTGTTGCAGAAATGTTATTTTGAACCGGAATATATTCCTGTTTTATTGCATCAGGATCAAGCATTGATCTGTCACTAACATAAATTTCAGTTCCCTGATAATCTTTTTTAAGAATAATATTAATTACTGCAGAATATCCTTCAAGTGCATATCTGCCTCCCGGATCACGAATTACTTCAACTTTCTTAAGTCTATCGGGTGAAAGATTCTTTACATATTCCTGATCTTTTTCAATACCATCAACAAGAATAATAACCTTACTGTCATTGTCTACTTTAATAGAATTATTATATCTGTCATAATCAACTCCGGTCATTTTGTCTAGTACTTCTTTGGTGTTTGCTGTTCCGGATTTCATTTTGTCGGTAACTACTTGTACATCTCTGTCAACCTGAGTTTCCCTTGAACTTTCTGAAACAGATACTTCATTCAATGTATTTACATTAGGTACAAGTTTAAAAACTCCTATAAATTTGTTTTGTGTTACAGCAATCAATGCTGTAGTGTCGGTATTGTATCCAATGTAACTAATTACAAAGCGATAGTAACCGCCATCAAGTGAAAGAGAAAAAAATCCTTTATTATTTGTTACAGTACCTGTGATCAAACTATCTTTAGCATTCAGTACCGAAATATTGCAAAATTCTAATGCCCCTTTTGTTTGGTTATCTTTTATTTGTCCTGTTACTTCAACTTTATCTTGTGCATATGAAAAACCAAAGCATAGGCTAGTAATAATAATTAAGAATAAATATTTCATGATGTTAGAATTATGATACTTTAAGGTAATTTATTTATGTACAGTTCTGGAGAAACCTATTTTACCAATATTAAATGAGAAACGTTTGGTGTGATTCTTTTTGTCGGTTGTGTTTTCAACTTTTACAGGTGTTCCTGTTATGTATTCTAAGCCTTTACTTCCAGCTTCAACAACATCCCAAACACCAATACTTGCTAGTCCAGAATTTCTTGCTGTAATTGATGCATAAGGAACATTATCAATCATATCACGGAAATGTTCATATTTTGAATTTGCAAATACAGCTTCCATTGTTTTGTTCAGGTTTTCATTTGTTTTAACAGTATTGTTAGCTATAGGATTAATGCTTGAATTAATTATTTTATTTTGTTGAATAATGTTTTGTTCTTTGGAGCTTGTGTCAGGATTAATAATAGCTTTATTTTGAGCTATATTGTTAAAAGTATCAGGTGTATGATTAATATAAATGTTGTTTTTAATTTGTTTTTGTTTGTTTGTTGTTATTGCAAAATTATTTTCAGATGAATTTTCAATTGGGGTAATTTGTTTTTTAGGAACAATAATATGATTTTGTTTATTTGAATTTGCAAACATTTTTCCTGTTTGGTTTTGTTTACCAAAAAATCCGGAGTTGAATGCAATTATTACCAATAATGCAATAGCAGCAGCAGCCGGAATAATCCTTGTAAATAATACTTTTGCAGGTGTTAATGTTTTGTGCTTTAAAGAAGATTTATTTGGAAATACTATAGAGGTATCGGGTTTTAGAATAGTTTTATTAAACAGTTCAAATTCTTTTTTAAAATCGTCACTATGATTAAGCAGAGTGTTAAATTCTTTTTTCTGAACTACACTAAGTTCATTTTCTATATGACCAATACAAAGCTCAGTAGTTGAAATTTCAATATGTTTTAAAGAATCTTTAGCTGAAAACTCAATAGATAAATCTGGTTTTATTAAAGTTAATTCAAAAAGCTTTAATTCTTTTTCAAGTTCAGGATATAACTTTATCTGAGTATCTAATATTGAAATTTCTTCTTTTGTTAAAGTGTGTTCAATTTTGCCAACACAAAGTTCATTGAATTTTTCTTTAGTAATAATATCAGTTGAATTTTTCTTTAAACTGTCTTTGGCATTGAAAGTAATTTTCTCAGGTTCAAGATTTATGTTTTTTACTAAATTCAATTCTTCTTCAAGGTCTGGGTTTTCGGCAAGAAATGCCATAAATTCGAGTAAATCACCGCGCGAAAGATTATTGTCGAGGTAATCGACAAAAAACATTTCGTAATTATTGCGGTTAATTTTCATCTTTTTATTTTTTACACTAAAACTGACATACTACCAATATATTCTTTTAAAAATACTCTTGCTCTGTATATATATACTTTAACCTGTGCTTCAGTTAAACCCGTAATTTCTGAAATCTCATCATAAGAATATCCTTCATAATCACGAAGTAAAATAACAGAGCGTTGATCTTCAGGAAGTTTTGCTATTGCTTTATTTAAAATTTCACCAACGTCAGAATAACTTCTGTTAGTTGAATATTCCGATTGATCAGCCTGTTCAAAATTTACTATTCTTTTATTTTTTCTTATTGAATCGATCATTGTATGATAAGCAGTAGTGAAAATATATGATTTTACTTTTTCTGAATTTACATTTTTTACATTAATCCATAATTTTTCAAACGTGTCTTGCACTATATCTTTTGCTTTGTCGGTATTTCTTATGTTCTTTAATATGAACCTATAAACCCCGTCAGAGTATGTGTCTACAGCTTTATTATAATCTTCAGTCGTCATTCAGCAAGTTCGATTTCGGGAATATGACGATGCAAGTTACAGAAAAGTTACAGCACGAAAATTATTTTTTTTAATTCAGTTAACTATTAATTCAAAAACTAAGAATTTTAAATGAAAAGTCACATAAAATGATAGTTAATCCTAAACTTTAAAAAATATTTGCTACATTTTTTTGCAATTAATAAAAATACTTTACCTTTGCACTCCCAACAAAAAGGGATGTTCTTTAATTCATGGCCCGTTCGTCTAGGGGTTAGGACGCCAGGTTTTCATCCTGGAAACAGGGGTTCGATTCCCCTACGGGCTACAAACTTTAGTTTAAAAATAGAAAATTATGGCAAACCATAAATCATCAGAAAAACGCATTCGTCAGACCGAAACACGCCGTGTTGAGAACAAATACTACGCAAAAACAACTCGTAATGCTGTAAAAGCTTTACGCGAAAGCACAGATAAAAAAGCAGCTGCTGAAATGTTACCAAGAATTGCTGGTTTACTTGATAAACTTGCAAAAAAGAATGTAATTCATAAAAACAAAGCTTCAAATCTTAAATCAAGTCTTACTTTACACGTAAACAGCTTGAAGTAAAAAATATTTAACTATTTAATAAAAAAGTCTTCCTATTTTTGAGGGAGACTTTTTTTTATGGAACAACCCGAAAAATTTAGTATTAAAAATTGGTCAAAAGAGGATCGCCCACGCGAAAAACTTCTTTTAAAGGGAAAAGCAAGTCTCTCACCTGCAGAATTATTAGCAATATTAATTGGAAGTGGAAACAGAAATGAGTCTGCTGTTGATTTGTCAAAAAGAATTTTAAAGTTAGCAGGAGATAATATTAATGAACTTGCTAAATTTGACATTAATAAGCTTAGAGAAATAAAGGGAATAGGCGAAGCAAAAGCCATTACAATACTCGCCGCACTTGAATTGGGGCGCCGCCGTAATGCGGAAAAAGCAATAGAGCAAGATACAATAGTTTCAAGTCAACAAGCGTTTGAGTATTTGCAATCAATAATAGGAGATTTAACACACGAAGAATCACATTTTATAACTTTGAATCAGGCTAGTAAAATTATAGCACATCATAAAACAAGTCAAGGTGGAATGGCAGGAACTGTAATGGATCCACGCATTATTTTAAAACAGGCTTTAATGGATGGGGCTTCAAAAATTATACTTGCTCATAATCATCCGAGCGGTAATTTACAACCTAGTGAAGCCGATAAAATTATTACCAATAAAATAAAAGAATCTGCAAAACTGATGGATATAGCTCTATTAGATCATCTGATAATTACTCAGAAAGCATATTTTAGTTTTGCCGATGAAGGGTTACTTTAATGTAAATAACTAATAAGGAAGAATGTTACTTGTTTATACAACAGTTATTACCAATAGATTAAATTACATTCTAAAATTTTTATTAGGGTCGTTAATCGGTTGCGAATATAAAGTCACAACTGATTTAACAGAATTCTCAAATTATTCAGGACCAAGAATAAACTATTCAAATGATAATAGCAAAAATGGTATCTGGGTTTCGGCATCCGAATTGCTTTTTTCAGATGAGATAATAAAATTTGAACCCGAGGTTGCTGAAAATAGCTGGGGTAAAATTATTTTTCCCAAAAATGAAAATATTGAAATTCCATTTGACTTATTTGCAGCATCGTTTTATTTAGTAAGCCGTTATGAAGAATACTTGCCCTTTGATTCTGATGTGCACGAAAGGTTTACTTATAAATCTTCTGTTGCTTTTAAGGCAGGAATTTTACAAAAACCTGTTATTAATATTTGGGCAAAAAAACTAAGTGAAATATTAAAAACTTCTTACCCAGAAATAATTTTTAGAAAACAGAATTACAATTTTATTTCTACTATTGATATTGATAACGCATTTGCCTATAAAGGGAAAGGGTTGCTGAGAACTTTAGGAGGATATGTTTTATCATTGTTGAAAGGAAAAACAGCAGAATTAAAACAAAGAACAAGAGTGTTAAATGGAAGAATTCAGGATCCATATGATAGCTATGATTTTATTCGCGAATTAGTCGTAACAAACAAAATAAATTCTAAGGTTTTTATTCTTTCAGGAAAGTATTCTAAATTCGATAAAAATGTAAAACTTACTGAGAAATTATTTTCGAAAAAAATTAAAGATCTTTCTTGTTTCAGTGAAATTGGAATTCATCCATCTTATAATTCAAATTTTGAAAATACCTTACCTCAAGAAAAAAGAAATCTTGAAGAAGTAATTGAAAAGAAAATAATAATATCTCGCCAGCATTTTTTAATGATTAAATTTCCTGATACCTATCAAAAGCTAATTGAAAATGGGATTAAAATTGATTATTCAATGGGTTATTCTGATATTGTTGGTTATCGTGCAGGAACCTGTTCACCATTTTATTTTTTTAATTTGAAGAAAAATGAAGAAACTGAACTTTTGATATATCCTTTTACTTGGATGGACAGAACGTTGCGTCAGCATTTAAATCTTTTACCTGATGTTTCTATTGAGTTAATAAATAAAAATATTGAAGAAATAAAGGAATTAAATGGCACATTTGTATCTTTATGGCATAATGAATCACTTGGAGATTCAGGCTATTGGAAAGGATGGAAAGCTGTTTTCGAAAAAATGATTATTAAAGCGAAAGAAAGTTGAAGATTCAATATTTACAACATAAAAAAATTGATTTTAAAAAATGGGATGATTGTATCAGAAAATCCATAAATGGAAATTTATATGCATTTTCGTGGTATTTAAACATTGTTAGCAAAGGCTGGAATGCATTGGTTTTAAATAATTATGAAGCAGTAATGCCATTAACGCATTCCTCTAAAATGGGAATTGCTTTTCTTGCTCAACCATTATTTGCACAGCAACTGGGGGTGTTTTCAACAAAAGGAATAAGTCCCGAAATTGTAAATGAATTTATTTCAGCAATTCCAAAATCTTTCAGGTATGTTGAGATCAATTTAAATAAATACAATGTGTTAACTTCGTTAACAAAAGGAATAAGAAAAAATCACAATTTTGAACTTGATTTAATTTTTACTCATGAGCAATTGTTTAGAAAATTTTCTGAAAATACACGCCGTAACATTGGTAAATCAATAAATAATGGGTTGAAAATTATTCCGAATATTTGTTCCGTAAATGATTTTGTAAAGCTTATAAAAAACAACGTTGGAGTAAAAGTAGAATCAGTTCCTGCAGAAAAATATAATGATATAAAAAAAATTATAAATTTTGCTCTTCAGAATAACTTCGGAGAAATATTGGCAACGTATAATCAAAAAAATGAGCTGGTTGCCGCTGCTTTTTTTATATTCTCTCATAAAAAGGTAATTTACCTTTTTGCTGCATCAACTGAGGAAGGGAAAGAAAAAAGAGCAATGTTTCTGATTATTGACGAATTCATTAAAAAATATTCAGAAAAAAATTTAATTTTAGATTTTGAAGGATCTAATATAGAAGGTCTAGCTAGATTTTATAAAGGATTTGGTGCAACAGACTGTGAGTACTTGACAATAAAGCAGAACCGTTTACCATTTCCACTTAAATTGTTTAAAAAGTAATAAGATGGAAATAAAAGTACTTAGCGAAAAAAACACTGTTTTAAACCAATTTCTCTCTGAAATAAGAGATGTTAGTGTTCAGCGTGATAGTTTACGTTTTCGTCGTAATATGGAACGCATTGGCGAAATAATGGCTTATGAAATTAGTAAACAGTTGGTTTACGAGGAGAGGGAGGTTACTACACCACTTGGTATTGCTAATGTAGTTACACCTTCTGAAAAGCCTGTTTTAGCTACAATATTAAGAGCCGGTTTGCCTCTTCATCAGGGTTTGTTAAATTATTTTGATGGTGCAGATAGCTCTTTTATAAGTGCTTTTAGAAAATACAGCAAAGATGGTTCTTTTCATATCGAATTGGAATATATTTCCTGTCCAAACCTTGAAGATCGTACTTTAGTTTTGTGTGATCCAATGCTTGCAACAGGTTCTTCAATGATATTAGCATTTAATTCATTATTGAAAAATGGTAAACCAAGACATACGCACATTGTTACGGTAATTGCTTGTAAAGACGGAATTAATTATATTCAAAAACATTTGTGTTCTAAAAATGTTACTTTATGGGCTGCTGCTGTTGATGAAGAGCTAACAGTAAAGTCATTTATTATTCCAGGCTTAGGCGATGCAGGTGATTTGGCATATGGTAACAAAGAACACAATTATTAAATCTCAGTTGACTAATTCAATTGAAGATGAACAATGTTCTATAAAATATCAATATTACTTTTAGTTAGTTCTGTAAAGTTTATTTTTGCATTTCCATTAGCGTTAGGATATAAATTTTCTTTTATTGAAACACTTTCTTATACTTCTTTAGGTGGAATGTTAGGGGTTATATTTTTTGCATTTATTTCTGATGAATTAATTATTTTTTATAACTGGTTTGTACATGTATATATGCACAATCACCCGAAATCCCGATCCTTTGGTAAAAGCATAAAGGATGGTTATAGAAAAATATTTCCTAAGAAAGAGAAAAAGATCTTCAGTAAAAAATCAAAACGATTTGTTAGAATTAAACAATCATGGGGGCTTGCAGGAATATCTATTTTAACTCCATTAATTTTATCTATTCCAATAGGTACATTTTTAACGATTAGGTTTTTTAAAAGATCTAAAAAAACAATACTAATACTTTGTTCCTCCGTATTGTTCTGGTCATTGTTTTTTAGTAGTATTTTACACTTTACTACAATCAGATTTTAGTAACAATACATTTATCTTCACAATTTGTTAGTAATTCTGAAATGTTTTTCTTAATTACCGGATGAACCCATTCAGGAAGTATTGACTCATCCGATGACAAGCGAAGAACTCGCTATCGGTCAAAACATTGCAAACATGATTGAAGATGGTTCTACGCTGCAAATGGGTATTGGAGCCATT
>JACREQ010000106.1 GCA_016218155.1 Bacteroidia bacterium | reverse complement strand
GTATTTACCATCCGGAAGGGGAATATTTAAAAGGGCTAGTTATAAAGGTTGAATAAAAAACTATTTACTATTTTTCTCAACCAACCAAATATACAATTGTTCTACTTTGGTTCTTGCCCAAGGAGTTTTGCGTAAAAACTTCAGGCTTGACTGAATACTTGGATTATCGTTAAAACAATTTATACGAATTTTTGCCCCCAGCTTTTCCCAACCGTAATAATCGAGCAAATAATTTAATATAGATTCTAATGTAACACCGTGTAATGGATTATTCTGTTGTGGAAGTTTTTCCATAAATAATTTAATATTAATGCAACTTCTCTCCTATCAAATGTATAAATTCTGACCTTGTAGGTTCTTTTAAGAATGCACCGGAAAAATCACTGGTAGTTGTTACAGAATTTTGTTTTTGAATTCCACGCATCATCATACACATATGCTGAGCTTCTATAACAACACCCACACCAAGTGGATTAAGTGTTTCCTGAATGCAATCTTTAATTTGAGAAGTTAATCTTTCCTGCACCTGCAAACGACGGGCAAAAGCATCAACAACTCTTGCAATTTTACTTAAACCTGTAATATATCCATTAGGAATATATGCAATATGAGCTTTACCAAAAAATGGAATCATATGATGTTCACACATCGAATAAATCTCAATATTTTTTACAAGCACCATTTGTTTGTAATCTTCCTTAAATTTTGCTGAATTTAAAATCTCAACAGGATCTAAATGGTAACCATGTGTTAAAAATTGCATCGATTTTGCTACTCTTTCAGGAGTTTTAAGTAAACCTTCACGCTCAGGATTTTCTCCGATTAAACCCAAAATCCATTTATAGTGCTCTGACAATGAATTAGTAGTGTCAGCATGATACATTTCAATTTTCGAAAAACCTTCAATTTCTGTTGGGTCAAATTCTATCTCACTCATAAATATTCATTTTGATATTATGCAAAATAACCACAATTTTTTAACTTTATTCAAATTTTTAATCATGAAATTGCTTTTAGTATCGGCAACTAAACCAGAATTAGGATCAGATAGTTCAATAAAAAAAATAACTTCTGCTTTTCCTGATATTGAGATTCTTATCACAGGAATTGGCATGGTTAAAACAACTTATTCTTTAACTGTAGCAATTTTAAAAAGCAAACCTGATTTCGTTTTAAATGTTGGCATATGCGGAAGTTTTAGTAAACAATTTTCTGTTGGCTCATTAGTAAATGTTGTTTCAGAAGAATTTGCAGATTTTGGAATTGACGATAATGGTAAATTTATTCCTATTCGCGAAAAAGATAAAGTTTCAGAATCCGGAAAATTAGAAAATAAGTTTGCAAAAAAAATAAAATTGCCTTTGGTAAAAGGCATAACCGTTAATACCGTTAACGGGCAAAAGAATGTTATTAAAAAAGTGGTCTCAATTTTCAATCCCGATGTAGAATCGATGGAAGGTGCTGCTGTTTTCTTCGTTTGTTTAATGAATAAAATTCCTTTTGCCGAAATTCGCTCAGTTTCAAATTTTGTTGCACCAAGAAATACAAGTAGCTGGAATAAAGATCTTGCTATTGATAACCTAAATAAAGCATTACCTGAAATAATTTCAAAAATTCATACACTAATAAAATGAAACTTTCATTAGGTTTTTCGCCTTGTCCGAACGATACTTATATTTTTGATGCCATTGTTAACAAAAGAATTTTAATAAATGGCTACGAATTCGATATCGAATTGGCAGATGTAGAAAACCTTAACAAGCATGCTTTCAAAGAATATTTAGACATAACAAAGCTAAGTTTTCATGCATACTCGCATGTATCAGAAAAGTATCAGATTCTACCAGCAGGTGCTGCTTTGGGTTTTGGTAACGGTCCGCTTCTAATTAGCAAAAGGAAAATTTATCCTGATGAAATAAAAGATGTAAAAATTGCAATTCCCGGTGCATATACAACTGCAGGTATGTTGTTAAATATTTTCTGGCAACCACATAAAAACAATATTCACGAATATTTATTTTCTGATATTGAAGAAGTAGTCCTTTCAGGTGAAGCAGATGCTGGATTGGTTATTCACGAAACCCGTTTTACATACAAAAAAAGAGGTTTGCATAAAATTGCTGATTTAGGAGAAATGTGGGAAAAAGAAACAAATATGCCTTTGCCACTTGGATGTATTGCAATTAAACGCTCATTACCTAATAAAGTAAAATCCGACATTGCTAAACTAATCAGAGAAAGTGTAGAATTTGCAAATAAATTTCCTGATGCTTCGCAACAATTTATACGAAACAATGCCAGGGAAACATCAGAAGACATAACAAGGCAACACATTAGCCTATATGTTAACGAGTTTAGCACTAATCTTGGCAAGAAAGGTGAAGAAGCAATTAATCATTTTTTTAAATTAGGTATTGAAAAAAACATTTGCCCAAATTTATTTGAACCAATATATATTTAACATTATGTATAAATTATTTTTTTCTTTAATACTTTTCATTTTAGTTTATTCTACTAATGCACAATTTAATATTTACTACGGTAACTTGCATAGTCATACTGATTATTCGGGCGGTGTTGGAGTACCATTAAATGCATATAGTTATGCTAACAACGTAGCAAATATTGATGTTTTAGCTGTTACTGATCACCTTGAAAGCATTTATTATTCTTCCTACGAATGGGATTCGCTAAAGATATCTGCAAACTTATCAACAGTAAACAATGTTTTTGTAGGAATGGCAGGCTTTGAATGGACTTCACCAACAATTAATCATGTAAATGTATTTAATACTACAAACATGACCTCACCTTTAAATGTAAATAACTGGGATGCTTTTCTTGCTGACCTGCAAAATCAACAAAATGCAATAGCACAATTTAATCATCCCGGGTTATTGGGAACAAATAACTGGAATAATTTTGCATATAAAACAGCAACCATTGATTCTATTTTCAGGCTAATTGAAGTAAAGAAATTCTCAGACGATTCATATTACCAGCTTGCCTTAAATAACGGATGGCATGTATCTGCAACAAATAATCAGGATAATCACGACTGGACATGGGGCAATCTTGACGATACACGAACTGGAATTTATGCAAGTTCATTGACATATAATTCTATAATTGATGCACTATATAACCGCAGAACATTTTCTACTATGGACAAAAACGCAAAAGTCTGGATGACTTTAAACGGTCATAATATGGGCAGTTTTGCCACAAAATCTGCAAATGCTGTAATACATTTCACATTAAGTGATGATGATAATGAAATTTGGAATAATGTTTCAATTATTTCAAGCAATAATACAATTCTAGCTTCCTTTTCTGTAAATCATTCATCACTTGATACAACTTTTCAAATAAACACAAGCAATTCGAGTTGGATTTTTATTAGAGCAAAACAAACTGATGAAGATTATTTATGGTCGGCTCCAATCTTTCTTTTACCTTCCTCATCAAGCGAAGAAACTTTAAATAATAATTTAAATATTAACATTTTTCCTAACCCTGCAAAAGAAAAGATTTCAATACAAACAAATGCAATTAATAAGATACAACAAATTACAATTAAAGATTTATCAGGAAAAACTGTATTTCAAAAATTATATAACAAAATAAATAATATAACAATTCAAGTAGAAAATTTCGCGTCAGGAATTTATTTTATTGATATTTTCACAACAAATGGCAGTATTAATTCAAAATTAATTCTTGAATAATTTTTATTATTTTCCAGAACCTGCATTTTTGAAATATCTCAACACTTAGTCTTATTTCAAATCTAATATTTCGCATACAAGAATTAATTTTTATTAAATTACTAAAATTTACTTTAGGTTATCAAATAACTATCTTAAAACAAATGATTAAATTCGCAAATAAAAAAGAGCGCCACTATGGTGCTAAAAAAAATAATAAAATACGGTTTATTTCTTTTTTTAAGCTTTATAATACTTAGCTCTAATGCTCAATTTTATAACGGCTTACAGATGGACTTTGGAAAAAACAGAGTTCAATATAAAGAGTTTGTATGGCAATTTTACAGACAGAAAAAATTCGATACATATTTTTATGTAGGCGGAAAAAATCTAGCAGAGTTTACAACTAATATTGCAGAGAAAAGAATAAATGATTTAGAAACCTATTTTGGTTACACTTTCGAAAAAAGAATCATATTTTTAATATACAACAACTTATCAGATTTTAGACAAAGTAATATTGGCTTAGTTTCAGGAAATGACCAGTATAACATTGGTGGTACAACAAGAATAGTTAATAATAAGATTTCAATTTATTTTGAAGGCGATCATGTACGTTTTCAAAAACAAATTTATGCTGCAATTGCAGAAGTAATGGTAAACGAAATGCTATATGGTAGTGACTTTACTGCAAAAGTTACAAACTCTACATTACTTTCACTTCCTGAATGGTATTACAAAGGTATTATTTCTTATCTATCTGATGATTGGAATGTTGAAATAGAAAATAATGTTCGTGATGGAATTCTTTCTGGAAAATATGAAAAATTTAACAGATTATCAGGTAACGATGCAGTTTATGCAGGACATTCAATATGGTATTTTATTTCTCAGAAATTCGGCAAACAGGTCATTCCAAATATTTTATATCTTACAAGAGTAAGTAAAAACAGCGAAAGTGGCTTTTTGTATGTATTAGGATTACCTATGAAATACTTAGCATTTGAGTGGTTAAACTATTTTGATGAGAAATATTACAGCGATGAACAAAAACGCTCATTCCCTGAATCTGGAAGTCTTTTAAATAAAACAAAAAAAACTAAGGTCTATCAACAACTTACTGAAAGTCCTGATGGAAATTATTTTGCATATCAAACCAACGAAATGGGAAAACATCGTATTTATTTAAAAACAAAAGATGATAAAAAAGGAAAATGTATTTTTAAATTAGGACAAAGACTGGATCAGATTACAGATTACTCTTACCCACTATTATCATGGCACCCAACTAGTAAAATTTTAACTTATATAACAGAAGAGAAAGGAACAATTCATCTTAATTTTTATGATTTAGAAGAACAGAAAACCGATTGGAAAGAAATATTTAATGTGGATAAAATTGTAGATTATTCCTTTTCTCAAGATGGTTTTAATCTTGTTATGTCTGCAGTAAAAGATGGTCAAACTGATATTTTTGTATTTAATAATGCAGCTAATACATTCACAAAAATAACAAATGACCTTGCAGATGACAGATATCCAAGATTTATTAATAATTCCAATAACATTCTTTTTTCATCAAACAGAACAAATGATACTCTAGGATTAGATAAAACTGAAAATTTCGAGAATGCTACATATGATATTTTCCAATTCGACTATAAAACCAAGTCACCTGTCTTAATAAGAATATCGCAAACAAAACTTTCTAACGAAACTTATCCTTTCCAGATTAAGAACAACGAATATCTTTATTTAAGTGATGAAAATGGAATTATTAATAGATACTACGCAAAGTTCGACAGTACAATTAGTTATATTGACACCATAACACATTACCGTTATTTTACTGAAAGTAAACCACTAACAAACTATTCAAGAAATATTTTAGAGCAATCGGTTAGTCCGGCTGCAAGATCTTATTCTGAAATTTTATACAAAAAAGGTAAGTACCAGTTGTTTTCAAATACACCTGATTATAAATCGGATATTAAAAACAATAATTTAACAATTTACAAAAAGAATTTCATTAAGAAAAAAGCTGAACTTGACAGTCTTCAAAAAATAAAGAAAATTAAAGATTCTAAATCAGATTCAGTGACAACTATTGTAATTCCTAATATTCAAATTTACGACACATCGCATATTGATATTAATAATTACATTTTTGAATTTCAAAAAAACAAACAAAAAGGATATCTGCCAACAAATGACACAACAAAAGCAATTATAAAACCTGATAGTGTAAAGAAAGAGACTTTAAGACCAATGTTATATTTAACTTCTTTTTACACAAATACGGTTGTAAGTCAGGTTGACTTTGGTTTTTTAAGTAATTCTTACCAACCATTTACTGGTGGTCCGTTTTATTTTAATCCTGGCTTTAATATATTCTTTAAGGTTGGAACAACCGATTTATTTGAAGATTATAAAATAACTGGTGGAGTTCGTTTTGCAGGCAACTTTGACAGTAATGAGTACTTATTAAGTTTTGAGAATCTAAAAAAACGACTTGACAAACAAATAGTATTTCATCGACTAGCATTAAATAGTGCAATGGGCTACGCACTTGTTAAAACACATACTCACGAAATACATTATATATTAAAATATCCGTTTAATCAGGTAATGTCGGCACGAATAACAACAAACCTAAGGTATGACAGAAGCGCCTATCTTGCCACAGAACTTAGTACATTACAACATAAAGACATTGTAAGCACATGGCTTGGCGCAAAAGCTGAATGGATATATGATAACACAAGAAACAAAGGAATAAATTTATATAATGGTACACGCTCGAAAGTATTTTTTGAAGCCTACAAACAAGTTGATGCAAAAGAATCAAATTTATTTGTTGTTGGGTGTGATTTTCGCCACTATCAAAAAATTCATCGTGAGCTAATTTGGGCTAGCCGTTTTGCAGCAAGTAATTCTTTTGGAAATCGTAAACTTATTTATTATTTAGGAAGCGTTGATAACTGGATTAATCTTAGTACCAAAGTTCCTACATTTGACCAGACTGTATTAATTGATCAGAAACAGAATTATGCATATCAGGCAATTGCAACAAATATGCGTGGCTTTACTCAGAACATAAGAAACGGAAATAGTTTTGCTGTATTAAATAATGAATTACGCTGGCCAGTTATTAAATATTTTATGAATCGCCCAATTCATAGTGATTTTCTTGAAAATTTCCAGTTAATTAGTTTTTTAGATATTGGTACTGCTTGGAGCGGAGATTCACCATATAGCAAACAAAATGCATACAATAACGAAATTATTCATAACGGACCCATTACTATTATTATTGACAAAGACAGACAACCTATAGTATATGGATATGGTTTTGGTATCAGAAGCCGACTTTTAGGATACTTTGTAAGAGCTGATTGGGCATGGGGAATTGAGAATAATGTTGTTCTACCTGGAATATTCTACTTATCACTTAGTCTTGATTTTTAACAAAATGAAAATGGGATTAACTGAATTTATTGCACTAATATTTATCGGATTAATTGCCGGAATATTTGGTGGCATGTTCGGTTTAGGAGGTGGGGTAATTGTAATTCCTGCGTTAGTTATGTTTATGGGCTTTACTCAACATCAGGCACAAGGTACAAACCTGGCATTTATGCTTGCTCCTATTGGATTATTAGCAGTAGTAAATTATTATAAAGAAGGCTATGTGAATTTTAAATATGCAATAATATTAGCACTGGCTTTCTTTGTTGGTGCTTACTTAGGCTCATTATGGTCAGTTCAAATACCTGACAATATATTAAAAAGAGTTTTTGGAGGAGTTGTAATTCTTATTGGTTTAAAAATGATATTAGGAAAATAATATGGATATTTTAAAAGTAAAAGAACTTGCCGCTAAATATGCTGAAAATGTAACTAAATACAGGCAGTACTTACATGCCAATCCTGAACTATCTTATCAAGAAAATCTAACTTCTGCGTATATTGTTAATTTTCTTACAGAAAATAAAATAATATACAAAAATAATATTGCAGGAAACGGTATTCTTGCTGTTATTGAAGGAAATAAACCCGGTAAAACAATTGCAATTCGTGCAGATATAGATGCATTACCAATAACAGAACAAAATAATTGTTCGTACAAATCACAAAACTCAGGTGTTATGCATGCTTGTGGACATGATGTTCACACAGCTTCTTTAATGGGAACAATCTTAATTTTAAACGAACTAAAATCTGATGTTTCAGGCAAATATTTATTTATTTTTCAACCTGCCGAAGAAAAACTTCCGGGAGGTGCAAAACAGATGCTTGAAGAAGGAGTTTTTAAAGAATATAAACCTGATTTTGTTATTGCACAACATGTAAATCCATCAATGAAAGTCGGTACAGTGGGGTTTAAAAGTGGAATGTACATGGCTTCAACTGATGAGATTTATATTACAGTTAAGGGTAAAGGAGGTCATGCAGCTATGCCTCACCAGTTAATAGATACTGTTTTAATTTCATCACATATTATTGTTGCACTACAACAAATTGTAAGCAGAAAAGCCTTTGCAGCTACCCCTACAGTACTCTCATTTGGTAAAATAATTGCTAACGGTGCTACTAACATTATACCCGATGAAGTAAATATTGAAGGTACATTCCGCACAATGAATGAAGAATGGAGAAAAGAAGCTTTAAATGAAATTGAGTTGATGTCGAAGTCAATAGCAAGAAGTATGGGTGGCGATTGCGATGTTCGCATAATGCATGGGTACCCTAGCTTAATAAATAATGAATCTGTAACTGAAAAAGCACGCAAATTTTCACAGGAGTATTTAGGAAAAGACAATGTTATAGATATGGATATAAGAATGACTGCCGAAGATTTCTCATATTTTGCTCAGGAGTATCCATCAACAATGTACAGATTAGGAACTGCTAATAATAACGAAGACACAAATTTCCCTTTGCACTCTTCACGATTTAATATTGATGAAAGTGTTTTAGCCTTTACTCATGGAATAATGGCATGGATCGCATTAAATTTAACAATAAGTACAAATAAAGAATAATTGGAAAATGAATTACGATGTAATTGTAATAGGAAGTGGAATAGTGGGACTAGCATCTGCACTTAAAATTAAAGAACAAAAACCAGAACTTAAAGTGCTAATACTTGAAAAAGAAAATCGTGTAGCAGCACATCAGACAGGAAATAACAGTGGTGTAATTCACTCAGGAATTTATTATAAACCCGGAGGTTTAAAGGCATTAAATTGTCTGAAAGGATATAAAATGCTTCTCGAATTTTGCAAAAAAGAAAATATTCCTTTTGAGCTTTGTGGAAAATTAATTGTAGCAATTAACAATAGTGAGTTACCAAGACTGGAGGCCCTTTATGAAAGAGGTTTGCAAAATGGGTTAAGTGAAATCAAAAAGATCTCAGGTGAAAAAATAAAGGATTTTGAACCATATGCAAAAGGCGTTGCAGCAATATATGTACCATATACCGGCATTATTGATTACACAGTTGTATGTGAAAAAATTGCTGATATTTTTCAGGTTCGATATAATGGTGAAATCAAATTCAATCATAAAGTAATAAACATTGTAACAAATAACAATGAAACTATTGTAAATACAGAGCATGGTGATTTTACAACCAAAGTTGTTGTTAATTGTTGCGGGTTATATTCTGATAAAGTTGCAAGATTTACTTTACCCAAACTCGACGTTAAGATTATTCCATTCAGGGGTGAATATTACACACTTGCAAAAGAACGTGTACACCTTGTTAAGAATTTAATCTATCCTGTTCCCGATCCGGCATTTCCATTCTTAGGAGTACATTTTACACGTAGAATTGATGGCAAGGTAGAAGCCGGACCAAATGCAGTTTTTGCATTCAAACGTGAAGGATATCACAAAACAAGCTTTAAATTTTCAGAAGCATGGGAATCACTTACATGGAGAGGATTTCAAAAAGTTATGTTCCGACATTTAAAAATGGGTTTCGGAGAATATTACCGATCATTTAACAAAAGAGCATTTACACGCTCATTAAAAACTTTAGTCCCATCAATTACAATTAATGACACTGTAACAGGTGGCGCAGGAGTTCGTGCACAAGCATGTACCAGAGCCGGCTCTCTTGCCGACGACTTTTTAATTTATGAAAATCCCGGAGTAATTAATGTCTGTAATGCTCCTTCCCCTGCAGCAACTGCATCTTTAGCTATTGGTGAAACTATCGCAAATGTCACTTTAAAACATTTATAGTTTTTTTAACAATATTTTTAAATTTTATCTGAACATTTTACATGTTTAAGTACTAAATTGCATAAATTTATTTTTATGAAAAAAATATTTATTGTATTAATTATTACCTTATTAGCATTTGGTCACAATCTATTTGCACAAAAAGATACTATCCCTCAAGATGATTTACTAGGATCGCTTACCTTGGATAGTACAATTCAGCAGCAATTACTACCAGATAAAATGATTTTTACTCAACGCATTTTATGGGGCAAAAAAGGCTTAATGAGAAATTTTAATGCTTTTGAGCTGACACCAGAAAAAAGAGCTAAAGAATTAAAATTAAGAAGAACAATGCTTGTTACTCACCAGATGTTAGGTGCATTGACTTCACTTGGGATGATTGGACAAGGAATTGTTGGAACTAAATTAATAAACGGAGACCAAAACATTAAAGACTTACACGAAGGGCTGGCAGCTGGTGTTAATATCGCATATTTTACCACAGCTTCACTTTCATTATTTGCACCTCCAAAAATGTTAAGCGAAAGAAAAGGTTACAGTAGTATAAAAGTTCATAAATATTTAGCAATGGTTCATCTTGCAGGTATGATTGCTACAAATATATTGGCCGAACAAGCAGAAGGAAACCCTCAAATGCAGAAATGGCACAGAGCAGCTGCATTTACAGCATTTGGAGCATTTCTTGCTGCCGAAATTGTGATTAAATTTTAATACCATGAAAAAAATAACATTACTGATTATAACACTGTTTTTGATTTGCTCAAATATTGAAGCCCAAACAACAGTAAAATATGGTGCCGATAAAGCAAAGTCATACATTACATATGAAATGTCACACCCAATGCACAACTGGGAAGCTACTAGTAAAAACGTACTTTCAGTTCTAATATTCAACCCAGAAACAAAAAAGATAGTAAAAGTTGCAGTTTCTATTCCTGTTTCAACATTTGATAGTCAGAATGCAAACCGTGATTCACATATGATTGAAGTTTTAGAAGGGTTAAAATTTCCGGCAGTAACTTTTACAAGTTCGTCAATAACTGATGACAATTCAAAATTAACGGTTACAGGCGAACTTAACTTTCACGGTGTTACCAAATCCATAACAATAGATGCCAATAGTAAAATAACAGATCAAGGAATTGAAGTAACAGGTTCGTTTATTGTAAAAATATCAGATTTTAAAATTGAAAATCCTTCATTAATGGGAATTCCAACCAATGATAATATTGCATTAAAGTTTTTTGTATTATATAATCCGAAATAAATTATTTTTTATAATTCTGAGTTTTTACAACTTCTCCTTTAACATTCCACTCTATCCAATCGCCAACTTTCTGTGCATCTAAATACTCACCTGCACTTTGTTTTTGCCCGTTTTCATAATAATAAACCCAATATCCTTGCTCTTTACAATGATGATGGTTTCCTTTTTCTTTAATTTTTCCATTCTCATACCATCGTGTACAAGATCCTGTCATGTAATCATTTTCGTAACTAACTTCATTCATTTTCTGACCATTTTCATAATAATCAATCCAAAGTCCGTCAATTTTGCCATCTGTAATTTGAGTTTCATTCATTAGTTTTCCATTTGCATACCAGGTACGGTTGATACCATTTTCTTTACCATTCTTATATTCAATTTCAAGATTTTTCTTTCCATTGATATTAAATGCAACAACTTTTCCTGTAAAAGGTTCATTTGTACCTTTTAAATATGTAATTTCATCTTTTGTTTCAATTCCTTCAAAAGTTACCTCCTGTGAAAAAACATATTGTGAAAACAAAACCAGAATAAATAAAACTTTAATATTCATTTAACTTATATTTTATGTAAAATTAGCGAATATTTATAACCTTTGTAATAATTACAATCCATATTTATAAAAAATTAAGATGTCAAAAAAAACAACCGTAAGAAAAAGCGGATTAAACAGAAAAGCCATAAAAAGCTTAGTTCATGCTCTATTAAACAACAACCCTTCTAAAACATACAATTACAAACAAGTTTGTAAGCAGTTAGAACTTTCGGGTGAATCAGATAAGCAATTAGTAATTTTAGCCTTACAGAATTTAGCAGAGTTTAAAGTCATAGAGGAAGTTTATACAGGAAAATATAAGCTATCATCACCTAAAGGATATGTTACAGGTACAGTTGAGTTAAGAGGTAATGGTGAAGGAATTATTATTACTGATGAAATAACAGATGAGATTACAATCTCTCAACGAAATTTAAACCATGCATTAACCGGGGATATTGTTAAAGTTTACCTTTACGCACGGCGCAGACCAGATTTATTAGAAGGTGAAGTTGTTGACATAATTAAAAGATCTACAAATACTTTTGTTGGGGTAATAGAAATATCAGGATCATATGCTTTTATGATTCCTGATGGCAGAAACATGCCATATGATATTTTTATTCCTTCAAAAAATCTTAATCGTGCAAAACATGGGCAAAAAGCAATAGTAAGTATAGAAGAGTGGCCCAGAAAAAGTAAAAGTCCAATTGGAAAAGTGGAAGAAGTTTTAGGTTATGCAGGCGACAATGAAGTTGAAATGCATGCAATACTTGCAGAATTTAATCTTCCAGCAAAATTCTCAAATGATATTGAAAAAGCTGCTGATAAAATTCCGAATCAGATAACCGAAAAAGAAATTGCAAACCGACGTGACTTTAGAAAAATAACAACGTTTACAATTGACCCTGAAGATGCAAAAGATTTTGATGATGCTCTTTCATTAAATAAATTATCAAATGGCAACTGGGAAGTTGGTGTTCATATTGCCGATGTAACACATTACATTAAAGACAATTCTGAATTAGATATTGAAGCATTTAACCGTGCAACTTCAGTATACCTTGTTGACAGAGTTGTTCCTATGTTACCTGAAAAACTTTCAAATCAACTATGTTCTTTAAGACCAAAGGAAGATAAACTTTGTTACTCTGCAGTATTTGAAATTGACGAAGATGCAATAATTAAAAACGAATGGTTTGGAAGAACAATAATTAATTCCGACAGACGATTTAATTATGATGAAGCACAAATAATAATTGAAACAGGGGAAGGCGATTTTAATAAAGAAATATTAACACTTCAAAACATTGCAAAAAAACTACGTGCAAAAAGATTCTCAAAAGGTGCTATTGGTTTTGATAAAGTTGAAGTAAAATTTAAACTCGACAATAACGGAAAGCCGCTGCATGTTTTTTTTAAAGAAAATAAAGATTCTAATAAATTAATAGAAGAATTTATGCTTCTTGCAAATAAAAAAGTTGCAGAGTTTATTGGGAAAAAGAAAGACGAAAAAGCTGCAAAAACATTTGTATATAGAATACATGATAAACCTGACTCTGAAAAGCTAAGAACATTTGCAAATTTTATTAAAACATTTGGTTACAAAGTAAATTTTGGCTCAGATAAAGCTGTTGCCGGTTCTATGAACAAATTGTTATTAGAATTAGATGGTAAAGCAGAAAAAAGCATGATAGAAAGTCTTGCTATAAGAGCAATGGCTAAAGCAGAATACTCCACAAGTAACATTGGTCACTATGGATTGGGGTTTTCATACTATACTCACTTCACCTCTCCTATCAGACGTTATCCGGATATGATGGTACATAGGTTACTTGATTTATATCTCAATAAAGGAAAATCAGTAAATGCTCAGGAGTATGAAAAAAAATGCAAACATTCTTCAGAAATGGAACAGGTTGCTGCAAATGCTGAAAGAGCTTCAACTAAATACAAGCAAATTGAGTACATGAGTGATAAAATCGGCGTTGAGTTTGACGGTGTTATTTCTGGTGTTACTGAATGGGGAATTTATATTGAAATAATTGAGAATAAATGCGAAGGAATGGTTTCATTACGCGATTTAGATGATGATTTTTATGTTTTCGATGAAAAAAATTATCTGATATATGGCAAACACCAAAAGAAAAGATACAGACTTGGAGATCCTGTAAGAATAATTGTTTCAAAAATTAACCTTCAAAAAAGGTTTCTTGATTTTAAAATTGTTCCTGATAAAAAATAAAAGTCCACTATGTTATAGTGGACTTTTATTGAAAGAAATTAAACCTATTCTATGAAATCATCAGTAATTTTTACCTATACAAATATAATTACTATTTAGACTAATTACAAATTGCTTAACTAATTTTAACAATTTTAAAGTGAAAATCTCAACTATTTTATCGCTAATCAGTGATTATGTGGCACATAATTCTCATAACTCATGCAAACAGAAATTGCACATTTAATAGCAGAATTTATAATTTTTTGCCAAACATCTTTTTCAAGCTTTAAAATATCATCCTTTTTAACATTATTATTAATTAAACCGTAAATAACACCTGCAGAAAAGCTATCACCTGCACCTATTGTACTTATTGGATTTATTTGAGGCACCGGAATTTCAAAAGAAAAATCAGGGTGAAATAAACAAACACTTTTTTCAGCTGATGTAAGTACTAGAATTTTTCCTCCACAATCAACAAATTTCTTGTAAATCTCTTGAGGTGATTTCTCGTTAAAAATATAATAAAAATCTTCGCTCGAACCCTTTACAATATCTGATAATTTAAAATTTTCATAAATATAAGGTCTTACTGTTTCAAGCATTGGTAAATGTGACTTCCTGAAATTAGGATCGTAAACTATACAGTTTCCAGCATTTGAAGCTTTATTTAAATATACAGTTAAACCACTTCTAATCTCAGGTTTTATTCCATAATACGAACCAAATAGAACTATATCACTTTCAACTGGCTCAGTATAATTTAAATTAAGGTTTTCTTCTGATTGCATTTTATAAAATAAATAATCAGCATCATTACTGTTATTTAAAAAAGCCAATGCCAGCCTAGATCGTCCGGAATTATACCATTTAATACTATCAACATTTACATTATTTGCAACAAGAAAATTTTCAATTAATTTGCCAACCGAATCATTTACACAGTCAGCTATTAAAGTTGTCTCAACTTTAAGTCTGGATAATGAAACTAATGAATTTAATATTGCACCACCTGGTTTTCCATCAACAGGAATTCCACGTTTAAAAATTATATCAAAAACAACCTCTCCGATACCGTAAACAACTCTGGACATAGTATATTTGTTGAAAAAATGACTAATGAAGAAAGTACAACTCTCAAAATTACGCAAAAATTATAACTCAGGCGAGCTAAACAAAACTAATTTATTTAATAATCCATTTACTCAGTTTGAAATATGGCTTAATGAGGCTTTATTGCATGAATTATTTGAAGCAAATGCAATGATACTATCTACTATCAGCAAAAATAATAAACCATCTTCAAGAGTAGTATTATTAAAGGATTTTTCTGAAAATGGACTGATTTTCTTTACTAATTATAATAGTAGAAAAGGCAAAGAAATTGAAAATAACAATAATGTTTCATTAGTTTTTTATTGGCCTGCAACAGAACGTCAGGTAAGAATAGAAGGCATAATAGCCAAAACAACAGCTAAAATATCTGACGACTATTTCTATTCAAGACCAATTGAAAGTCAGGCTAGTGCAATTTCGTCCAAACAAAGTGCAGTAATAAAAAGCAGTGAAATATTAAAAAACAAATTCGATAAAATATTAAAAAATGGTAATATAAAACGCCCACTGAATTGGGGCGGGTACATTGTTAAACCTGTAATGTTTGAATTTTGGCAAGGTAGATTAAACAGGCTTCATGACAGAATTAGCTTTAGTTTGGATAATAATAAGTGGAAAATAGTAAGACTAAGTCCTTAAAATTATAAGACAGAAATTAGCTCTTCCAAATGAATACCATGAGAACCTTTTACAAGTATATCTTTGTTATCAAGTCTATTTTCTTCGAAATATTTTTTCAATAAACTAACATTTTCAAATGATTTAAACTCTGATTCAGCAGAAATCTGCATAAATGTTTTACCAACAAAAAAAACTTCCTTGATATTTGATTTTAAAATTAATTGAAGAATATTTTTGTGTTCATTTACTGAATTTTTACCTAACTCTAACATGTCTCCAATTATCAAAACTTTATTGTTTGATTCCATTTCAATAAAATTAGAAAGAGCTGCAATCATGCTAGTTGGATTTGCATTATAAGCATCAATTAAAATCGTATTTTTTTCTGATTTAATTATTTGCGATCTATTATTAGTTGGTTTATAATTGGTTATAGCTTCATTAATTTGTTTCTCGTCAACTTCAAAATAACTACCAATACAAATTGCAGCCAGAACATTTTCGAAATTATATTTTCCTACTAGATTTGTTTTAAGCAGGTTCCAATTATTGTTATGATATATTTTCCATTCAAGTTCTAAAAATGGATTTGATGATGGATTTTTACCAGATAAGTAACAATCATCAGATTCACCATAGCTTATGTATTCATTATTGTCAATATTAGACACAAGAATTTCATTATTTGTATTAATAAAAATTTTGCCTTTATTCTTTTTAATAAAGCGATACATTTCAGTTTTTGTACTAATAACTCCGAATAATGAACCAAATCCTTCTAAATGAGCTTTACCAATATTTGTAATTATACCATAATCGGGTAATGCTATTTCACATAAAGTTTTAATTTCGCCAGGGTGGTTAGCGCCCATCTCAATAACTGCAATTTGAGTATTACTATTAATTTCGAGTAAGCTTAGTGGAACACCAATATGATTATTTAAGTTTCCTTTAGTATATGCGATATTGTATTTTTTTTGTAACACACATGATATTAGCTCCTTGGTAGTAGTTTTACCATTAGTTCCGGTAATAGATATTACAGGAATATTAAATTGTCTCCTATGAAATCTGGCTAATTCCTGTAAAGTTAATAAGGTATTTTCAACAAAAAATATTTTAACATTATCTGCGTAATCCTTATTATCAACTAATGCAAACTTACTTCCCTTTAAAATAGCATCATTACAAAACCTATTACCATCAAAGTTTTCACCTTTCAAAGCAATATAAAGAGAATCCTTTTTTATATTTCTTGTATCAGTACAAACTGAACCACAACCTTGAAATAAATTGTATATTTCTTCTATTTTCATAACAATTAGAAATAAAAAAACCCCATAATTATGGGGTTTTCAAATATATTATTATTGTTTACATTCCCATTCCTGTAGATCCTCCAACTCTGTGCATTGCACAACGGAAACCAAGATCAGGACGAGCTTGTGATTGATCTAAATATCTACGTGTTCCAGGTGACATCCAGTATGCGCGGTCTCTCCAACCACCACCTTTAAATACTCTTTGTCTGTTATCAACCATAGACTGCATTTTATCTCCACCTCTCATTGTTGCTTTACCATTCTCATTTACAACTGGCTTACCAACATCGTACATTCTTTTTGAATTAGTATTGTCTTTGCTTGCATCTTCTTTTGAAAAATCAAGACTTGACTCATAATCACCATCCAAATAATTAATATTATCAGCAGTATTATAGTTACGACGGTTAAACGCTTCGTCATCTGTAACATTACGGTAACGAATAGCACCTAAACTATCTTTTTCTGCAATATTTCCTTCATCATCACGAACCTGCGTCTTATATATATTTCCACGGAAAGGTCGGAAATCATCATTATCTTCAAATGTTAATGGACGGAAAACATCCATAACCCATTCGTTTACATTACCAGCCATACAATATAAGCCATAATCATTTGGCCAGTATTCTTTAACATTACTTGTAACATCACTGTGATCATTTAATGCACCAGCCATACCCATATAATCTCCACGACCTCTCATGGTGTTTGCTCTAATCTGACCAATATCTTTTGTATCAAAACCTGAACGATCATCAACTCTGATATAATGACCATTCCAAGGATATATTTTTTCATTAAAAATACGCTCATCAGCTAACATGTTACCAACTAAGCCAAGTGAAGCGAACTCCCATTCTGCTTCGGTTGGTAGACGATATTTTGGTAAAAATATACCATCTTCCATACGAACTTTTCTAAATTCGTTATTTGGATCATAATCTGGCATCTGATCTCTAACAGCGCCTTCATATTGACCTGCAAGATATGCTTCTGTATTAAAATTTTCTTCGCCAGACTGACCAGTTGGATCCATATAAAGTAAACCTTCACGAACCATAATAAGTTCGTTAACGCGGTCAGTTCTCCAGCTACAATAATCATTAGCTTGTAACCAGTTAACACCTACAACAGGATAATCCTGATATGCAGGATGTCTGAAATATAACTCTACATAAGGCTCATTAAAAGCTAGTTTACTTCTCCAAACCAAAGTATCTGGTAAAGCCATTTTATAAACCTCAGGATAATCAACAAATACACGACGTAACCAGAATAAATATTCACGATAGTTTACATTGGTAACTTCGGTTTCATCCATATAAAAAGAAGAAACTGTTACACGTTTTGGAAAAGCACTCCAATCATAAAGTACATCTTGCTCAACACGACCCATAGAAAATGTACCACCTTCGATAAGAACTAAACCTGGACCGGTTTCTTGTTCTTCATAGAATACATATTCAAAACCTCCGGTTTTTTCGTCGTTATAATCCCAGCCAGTATTCGATGATCTCTTTACATCACATGATGAAAAGAAAGCTACTGAAGCTGCAAACAACATTACGATTAGAAAAAATTTGGTATTCATATTTTGAACTATTAATTAATTCCTACTTAAAAACTCACAAAATTAATGAAATATTGCACTAAACACAAATTTTATAATTAGAATGAAGGGCAAACCATTGATCTAAACTTCTTTGCTTTTACTTTACATGGGAAAATAAAAGTAAATGATACTTCATGCGCTCCTAAAGTTTGATTTTTTAGTTGTGAAACAGTTAAATCATAACTATAGGCAAATTTTATTTTTTCTTTTACATATCCCAGAACCATAATAAATGAATCATAATGGAATGTAAGATTCTGACGGAACCAAATACCTCCAACTATACCCTTTCTGCTAAGATAAAGTCCCCAGTTCATTTGTTGGAAATCTTTTTGCTGTTGGAATAAAATATTTGGAGATATCATCAAATCACCTTTTCTTAAGCCAATACCCTTAATCGGAATATTTGTTCCCCAGTGAATTGTATATTTTCTTGGAAGTACTGCATCATCATTACTTCTGAATGACTCAGTTGGTTGAGTTAAATGATGAACTGCAATACCAAAAAAGTAATTCTTTGTTGACAATACCCCACCAGTAGAAAAATCAAAATGTCTTTTTACTTCAGATGTAGGAACTAAAACTTCAGAAGTAGGGTAAATTGGTCCGTAAAGAGGATGAATCATATCAGGAAAAATAAAATCCCAATTTAATTTCTTTTGAATGTAAGAAGCTTGAAAAGCCCAGTTTATATTAGCTCTACGATTTAAAACAAATGTATAAGCATAAATTCCACTTAAATTAATTGTAGACATTGCTCCATCGCCCTGCTGATCGGCATAAATATACCCACCTAAGGAACCCTCAAGTGCCTTTACCTGCTGGTCGTATGACGCAATATAGGTAACATAGGTTGAACCTAATGCAGGCCATTGGTTTCTGTAATTTAAGGTAGCTCGTGGGCATTTAACAGATCCTGTAAGTGCTGGGTTTAAATAAAGAGGGGAGGCATAAAACTGAGAAAATTGAGGATCCTGAGCATAAACAAATTCACAACATCCTGAAAACAGGACAATTAAAATAATAGTGTATTTTTTTATCATCTCAATGGACTTTACTACAAGTTGCAATTATACAAATAATTTTATTATTCTCACAATTCTTAACAGTACTTTTTCTTTTTAAACGACTACAATAATAATATAAAATACTCGTTTTTTAAAAATCCTGAAAAAAATTGTTAGTATTTTTGACGTTACTTATTTTAGATTGCGAACATAATGAAACAATTACAATTTACCGCTTTTTTTATCTTTTTATTTTTAGCAAATTCTGCTTTTTGCCAAATTTTAGAAAGAAATATTATTTGGTTACCAAACAAAGTTGAAAAAATAAACGAAAATAATTTTGAGTTGTTGTATTTCTCAAATGCAGTATACGAAAATTTATCTACAGGACTTCCATATTATCATGAACAATTTAAAATGATAACATCTAACAATAATGCTCAGATTGAAATTATTACCACTAATTACGAACCTGTTCCAACATCACAATTAAAAAACATTTTAAATAATAGTAGTATTCCGAACGAAATAAATTTTAACTCATTTGTTTCATTTTCTAAGAAAAAACCATTAGTAGAGCTTTCATTTATTCCTCTTCGCAAAAATAAAAACAATGGAACTATTGAAAGATTAATTTCATTTTCATTTAGAATTATAGAAAATAACATTCAGAATAAAAATAATAAAAGCAGAACATATGCTTCAAACTCAGTATTAAATACTGGTAAATGGCAAAAAATAAAAATTTCACAAACCGGAATATTCAAGTTAACATATACTCAGATTTTAGAAATGGGATTTCAAAACCCTTCAAAAATAAAAGTCTACGGCAATGGAGGTAAAGCCCTATCTGTTCAAAATAATATATTCAGAAATGATGATCTGGTAGAGAATCCAATAAAATTTGAAAACGGAACAGATGGTATTTTTAATTCAGGTGACTATATTTTATTTTATGCTCACGGACCTGTTTACTGGACATATGATAAAACAAGAGATATATATTTTCATACTCTTCACCCTTTCTCAGACGAATCTTATTATTTTATTACAGATGAAGGCGGCTCGTCAAAACAAATTCAAACTTTAGCAATAGAAACAAATTCACCTAATGTTACAGTAAATACATTTGATGATTATCAATTTCACGAAAGTGAGTCAGTAAACTTTTTAAAAAGCGGAAAATTATGGGTAGGCGAAAATTTTAACATTATTCTTTCGCATGATTTCGGTTTTAATTTTCCTCAGATAGTTCCAAATGAGCAAGTAAAATTTGCTGCAGCTGTTTATGGAAGATCAAGTGTAAACAACACTTTTACTTTTAATATTGACGGTGCAAATGTTGGTACATCTACTATTGCTCCAACACAACTTACCAGTGTAAGCAGTAATTATGCAAATTCTGATTTATTTATTAAAAATTTTACATCAAGTAATTCAAATTTTAATGTAAGCATTACATATAACAAACCTGCTCAGGGTGGTGAAGGCTGGCTTGATTACATTGACATGAATGTTCGTAAGAATCTTAATTTACAAGGCGGACAGGTACAGTTTAGGGATATTAAATCTGTAGCTCCAGCAAATTATGCAGAATTTCAGATTTCTAATGCAAATACCAATTCATATGTATGGGATGTTACGAATCCTATCTCACCATATATTGTTCCAACAACATTAAATGGTAACATTCTATCATTTATTGCAAAAACAGATACCCTTCATGAATATATAGTATTTAATGGAACTATGTTTTATAATCCAGTAATAGTTGGTGAAGTTGCAAATCAGAATCTACATGGTTTACCAGCTACAGATATGGTAATTGTGTCACATCCTGATTTTATTTCTTATGCAAATTCACTAGCCGAATTTCATAGAAATAATGATAACCTTTCTGTTTTGGTTACTACTCCATCAATTATTTATAATGAATTCTCCTCAGGCTCACCAGATGTTACGGCAATAAAGGATTTTATGAAAATGTTATATGATCGTGCAGGTACTGATACTTCATTAATGCCAAAATATCTTTTATTTTATGGTGATGGCTCTTACGATAACCGTCATAATTTTTCTACAAACACAAATTTTATTTT